>PKCL01000388.1 GCA_002862165.1 Planctomycetaceae bacterium | reverse complement strand
CAATACCGACGATTCCGCGAGAACATTCACGCCCTTGCTGCTGCAGACAACAGGCTTAGCCTTTTTGAATGGACTCTTCAAAAAGTGGTTCTTCACGTTCTCGACCCCCACTTTGGCAGAAAACGAAAACGAAAAACCAATCAACGCCCAGCGCCCGAAGATGTTTCAACCGTATTGTCTGCACTGGCCCATGCCGGCAGCCGTGACAAAGACCTGGTCCAGAACGCCTTCGAACGTGGCGTGGAGGCAACCGGTTTACCACCGCTCGAACTACAGTCGTGGGATCGAACGATTTTTGACAGACTCAATCACTCACTCGATGCCCTCGGGAGGCTGCCCGGCAAATCCAAATCCAAACTCATCCGCGGCCTGGCTGAAACAGCTTCCGCTGACGGTACAATCACCCCACGAGAGATTGATCTTCTGCGAGCAATCGCCACAACGCTTGACTGTCCAATGCCTCTGATGGTTTGAACGCACTCTTGATTCATCCGACTCTTCTTTGATCAGAAGTGGAAGACCACAGCAGCGGAAGACCCCGGAAGCAGAGGACCATAGAACGATCATCCCATATCGATCTCGTATCCCTTGCGATATGGACGCGCCAACATTGCATTGGCCTCGTTGTCACCCATGATCTGCTCAGACTTGGAATCCCATGCAATATGTCGACCAATCCGGGCACTGATGCCAGCAAGATGACAGACATTCAAGGCTCGCATATGTGAGTGAACGTCAGAGATTGGTGATTTTCGAGTCTTCACACAATTCAGGAAGGTGGCCCAGTGTGCCTTACGACCATCGGCCTCCATGGGAAGACCTTTATAAGCCTTCGCAATTGCATCCTCCGGAAGTGGATCATCTACAAGAGCTTCGACGGGGGCACCGACAAGTTTGCCACGATTCACAAAGATCTTGCCCTTATCTCCCTCAATGGTCACGCCGTTATCGGTATCGTGCCGAATGACCAGTTCAACATCGTCAGGATATGTTGCTGTCAGGAGAAAAGCGGTTGCCGTGTTATAGCGATCCCGCTCTACCGGCATACCATTCTTGAACGGCACTGGATGTGTGGCCTTCCCTCCGATACCTGTTGGACCACCATGCTCACCGGCTTGCCCAGCCTGCTCGAGAGCCCAGACAGCAATATCAACATGGTGTGCACCCCAATCAGTGAGTTTGCCACCCGAAAATTCATACCACCAACGAAATTCATAATGGCAATTTGTGTTTGGACGTGCACGTTTTTTCCCTGCGGAGGCTTTTTGGAAATAGCGATAGTCAACAGCAGGCACAGGCCCCAACCACCGATCCCAGTCAAGCTCTGCGGGGGGTGATACCGCTGGCAAGGCATCACACGTCGGACCAGCCCCGATGGCGGCTGTGATCTTCTTAATTTTTCCAACACGCCCGTCGGCGACCATCGCAATTGCTTTTACAAACTGTTTGAACTGACTTCTTTGCTGGGTTCCAACCTGAACAACTCGACCCGTTTCTTTCTGTACCTTCCGAATGAGTTTTCCTTCATCAATCGTGAGAGTAAGGGGCTTTTCGCAGTAGACATCTTTGCCAGCAAGCATCGCTTCAATCAATGGTTTTGTATGCCAATGATCTGGCGTTGCAATATGAAGGACGTCAATATCTTTTCGATCAAGAATGGCTCGGTAGTCGGCATACTGTTGGGCTTTACCATCACTAAGCAATTTGTTTGCCTTCGATGCGCGGCCTGTATCTGCATCTGCGATTGCAACAACGTCAATCCATGATGCTGCCGTACGAAGATTCCCGCACCCCATACCACCCGCACCAATAAGCCCAATCGCCACACGATCGTTCTTCGCCTTACTTTCATCCGCCAGTGTCCTGGTCTGCCAACCAAAATATGGAACAGCAGCAGTTGCTAGCGTAGCTGTAGTCGTGGTCGTGAGAAACCGTCGTCGCGTCGTCGACATAAGAGAGCCTTCCTGAAACCTGATAGAGAAAAGAGCGTCAATAAATCCCGCACCAAAGTAGCTAAGAATCACTTATCAACGTACTACAGAAACGGAATCTTACACAAATTTAAAGTTCTAGCGTGCGGGATTACCGTCAATAGACTGGTAGGCTTTTGCCACCCGTTCCTTTATTTCAGGAAGGGCTGCCTCGGCCGCCTCCCGACCGAGATCCATCAACTTCTCTCCAGCGGCAAAGTCATCAAATGTGTGCGCAGATGTATCTGGCGTGATGACGTAATCACTTCCAGAACGGTGTATCCCGGAAAGGCTCCGAAGCGAAACATCATTTACACGTAGTAAGGTCCGAAGGTAACCCGGTGACGTCAACCGGTCTGGTTTTCGTGGATCACGGCAAAAGTCTGTGGATAGCTTTGTAGTCACATCCACGGCAAGCACGAAGCCTGCACCCTGACGACGCAAACAGTGCGATGGCACGTTCGCCAGAACTCCACCATCGACAAGTGCTTCGTTCCCTCGAAGTATCGGCTTGCCAAAAATTGGATGGTTAATGCTCTCCATAACACTTGACACAACATCACCAGACCGCCGAATTCTCTCTTGGCCAGTCACCAGATCGACTGTGACAAGTGACGTCGGGAGAAACAATTCATCGAACTGCACATTCTGCAAATGCTCACGGAATTTTGGCTCGATCCATCCCATGCGAAACTGTGACAGCAGAAACATTTCTCTACTTTTAGGCAGCTTCTTTAACCACCGAGGCGGTGTCATTTCTTTTAACAACAACTGCAGCAAAACATCTGGCGACTTCCCCATGGCGTACCCCGCCGACATAATGGCACCCGCGCTTGTACCGGCAACCGAATCGAAATAGATGCCTTCACGATTAAGCACCTCAATGACACCAAGGTGAGCCATCCCTTTTGCACCACCACCACCGAGAGCAAGACCAAACTGTAGATCATCGACGCAATGCACACAGCGAACCACATCATGATCACGAAATCGAAAGCCTCCAGAATGTTGGCTCCATTGCACCCGCATATCGCTTCCCGAAAGAGGCAGATCATGCGAAGCATGCCTTGGAAGACGAGTTGACTGCTCATGCGTCCAGACTACCTGCGAGTGAACTGATAATTTATTCCTGTCATGGACAAATTGACTAAGCCGGCTCTCAACGAGCCCCTGATCCTGATTATCGAAAAGCCAAAGCAGGTGTTCGCATTGACTTAATAGCGACGGCTCAGCAGTCGCTACATCACAATCAACAAGCACTCTCACCCCTTGCGTAACAGCATCTGTAATGTGTTCACGCAGCGACTCAAGATTACTGCCATGAACAAGCTCCGCCAGCACATCGTGCTCTGACCATGACTGCGGGCGATCTGTCACGACCTTGACTGTTGCACCTCGACGCTTAAACATCTCGACCATTTGGGTCGCAAGCGCAGCATGCTCTTTCCGGGTCCTCACAACAGCGAATACTGCGCGAATAACCTGCCGTCTGTTGCCAAGCAACTCACCCCGCAACCATCGCCCCAGAGTCTTGCTTAAATTTACTGCAAACTGTGGGACCTGTTCTACAGCTTCAGCAAAATGATCATGGTTCAGCACAAGCAGGTTAGTATCAACGACTGTCTTAATTGTGGCATTTCGCGGTGACCCGATCAGCATGGAGAGCTCACCAAAATGTGCGCCACGGTCCAACACATTCAACAACGACTCTTCACCCGTATCATCTTCAAGAAGCACTCTCACGCGACCACGAGTAATGACATACATTGTCCCACCAGGGTCGCCTTGCCGAAAGAGTTCCTCTCCCCCACGAACCTCCATGGGCTTTGCTTTGGAAAGAATCGTTTTGATGTCCTGATCACTGAGACCATCAAAGGCAGGTGAACTCTTGAGAAACTCATACTCACCCTGATTTCCGGCCGCCATAATTACTTTCCTTGTCGTATTCCGAGTGCACTCTAGGTCGTTTTGTTTTGACCGCACAGCCTCAATAGGTCAATTGCAGTTGAGCAAAAGCTCGCTCTTCTACCTACTTTGACATTGACCCGCTTCGACTCAAAAGGGTACTTCCACACAGTGATATATGCAAAATGTGTTTCTGATTAGGGAAGAAAGAACTGAGCATGGCCGCCTCCCAAAACACTCGCCGAAAACGAAAACGTTCAGCCCCTGCGGTGGTCCGTTACAAACGATCGCTTACAGCCGGCATCAAGTCGTTGGCAGAAAGCACGTGGATTAAATTCACAACCGGAATCGTTCTTCTCACAAGCGGTTTAGATGAAGCAGTAGAAACCCTCTTTTCAGACATTTCTGCACTTGAACTTGGTGCCCACCACGGGGTTATGGTACTCGGCTTCGTTAACATCCTCTCGTCGCTTCCGGATATGCTCGATGGTCTGGTTGGCACATTTTTAGCCGACGACTATGAAGATGACGATGAAACTGGAGAAGAGCAGCGTCCCGACGCAATTCAACCGAGTCACTCTGCACCACCCGTAGCAGAAGTAGCTGAACTCAAAAAAGCTGCCTAAGCACAGATGGCATTCACAAGACCCGTCTCTCCAAAGCCTAGAAATTGTGACGTTCCTTTTTTTCGTCATGCTACGGAACTTTAGCGGGCACCTCTCCGTTAAAGAGAACATCTTGGATTATTTTCGGCTGTTCGATGTATCTCCACATGATTAATGACTGCGAGAGGACCTGTGACTGTTCGTAAGGAATAGCTCCACAACCAAAAAACAAAAAAGATTCACCCACCTGAAGGAAACTACACAATGACACGTATCCGCATTGTCTCGATCACAGCATGTTTCTCCGCCCTTATTCTCACTGCAACGGCCCAGGCTGCACCCTCGGAAAAAAAGGATCCTGCTGCACGAAAAGCAGAAATAATGAAAAAATTTGATACCAATAAAAATGGAACTCTGGATCTCGAGGAAAAAGAAAAGCTCAGAGCAGAAATGCAGAATCGTCGTGGGGGCAAGGACCGGAAAGAGTGGACGCCTGAGCAGCGAGCCGAAATGCTTAAAAAATATGATGAAGATGGTGATGGCACACTCAGCGATACTGAAAAGGCAACGCTTCGGGCTGAAATGCGGAATCGCCGCGGAGATGCAGGAAGAAAACAATGGACTCCTGAGCATCGCACCGAAATGCTTAAAAAATTTGATAAAGATGGTGATGGTGAATTAAGTGAAGGTGAACGGAAGGCAGCTCGCGAGTCGATGCGTGCATCTCGCGGCGACCGTGAGGGCTCACAAAAAAAAGAAGAAGAATGATTTCGTCACTGAAACTTCACCGCCTCTGAGTCCATAAAAAATATTGGCCGAGCAGGCATCTTGCCATCTCTTAGAACTCACCCACCTGCATCGCCGGTGGGTGAGTTTATTTGTAGTAACCTCATTACTACGATATATTTCAGAAATACTGGTTGACGCATGCAACATTTCTCTTGCCTGTACTCCAAAAATACAACGACGTTAACACCAACTTCGTACTAGATACACCCGAAAGAAACTCATGCGATTCGTTCTTCTGTTTCTTGTAAGCGGAATAGCTCTCGGAAGTAAAGCTACGAGTGCTGCTGATCTCTTTGTATCCCCCACGGCTTCTCAGCCGAGCCAAGGAAGCCAAGAACATCCGTTTCGGAGTCTTCAAAAAGCATTACACCGCGCGAAACCAGGTGACACCATCTGGCTCCGCGAAGGCAGATATGAAGAGCCAATAAAACTTTTCGAAAAAAGTCAGCTGGAAATTCGTTCACACAACGATGAGAACGTTGTTATTGACGGAACTATAGCATTGCCAACGGCTTGGGAACCTTGGCGGGATGGTATCTGGAAACAGACATTGAGCTTTAAGCCGCATCAGCTTTTTTGTGATGACAACTTGGTCCATGTCGCACGATGGCCTGATGCAACATTTAAAAATGGCTCAATCTGGCGAATGATGGAGGGCATGCGTAGCGCAGACGGCGGCTGGAACAAACACAAACACAAGTGGGATGGGAAGACTCGTTTCGGCAAACTCTATGACGAAGGATTTTCTCGTCCGGAAACACCTGGTTTTCGTGAAGGAGATAGCCGCTACCAGGTTGACCCCACAATCCGTTTCGACAGACAGTCACCGCCTCTCGCAGACACAAAGAAGGACTTTACTGGGTGTGTCGCAGTCCTCAACATTGGGCACTGGAAAACGTGGGCCCGCTCAATTACGCAACACGCGTCCGGACAGGAACATTTCTTGTATGACACTACAGGACTCGTCCCAGAACAGATTCATCAGTTCTCCGGTTACTACATCCTAGGACTTGCTGCACTCGATCGTCCCAATGAATGGTGGTTCGACGCAGATACGAAAACTATCTATTACATGCCACCGACCGGGATCGACCCAAACATTCAAAATCTTCGAGGCCGTACAAAAG
>PKCL01000047.1 GCA_002862165.1 Planctomycetaceae bacterium | reverse complement strand
AGAGGATAGTGTTGAGAATGCTGCAGAAGCTGGTGAGGAAGTACAGAAGCAGGAGGCGACCTCACAAGACGAACCTTTAGATGCTGAAATTGCATCGGGGGAAGCAAGTGAGGCATCATCACCACCGCAATCTGGTTCATGATGTTTCAGGAATTTTTACAGTGCTGGCAAATTTTTTTTTGCTGGCCGCAGATGATTAAAAAAGGTCGGAGTAAAACTCGTGGCGGTTCGCATATACAGTCTTGCGAAGGAATTGAAACTCGACAGCAAAGAGCTTGTCGAACTGTGTTCTCGCGCGGGTATTCAAGACAAGGGTTCTGCCCTTGCTAGCCTTGATGACACTGAAGTTTCTCGGCTTAAAGAATTTATTGCAGGGAAAACCAAGACGCCTGATCGGCCGAAAGTATCTGAGGCCGCGGCACCGCCCAAAACTCCGGCAGTAATGAAGAGAGAAGATTACGTCGCGCCGACTGGAGCAACCCGGCAAGGTCGACCAAAAGATTTGGGCTCTAAGACGCCTGCTCCAAAGCCCGCTCCGCTGGGAAGGGCTGCGAGACCTTCGAGCGAACGGCCGGAGTCTGGAGACCAAGATAGCGAAACAACGCCACCGATACAGGTGCGTCCAGGAGCAAATCGTGGAACGCGTTCAGGGAACAAGCCAGCTCCAAGACCCACTTTTAAATTACCGCCAATGCCAGCAGCCGGTCGAAAGCCTGTGGCAAAAGTATCCGACGAGCCTGTTGCTCAAAAGCCAGATGTAAAACTCCCACTTGATGCCATTCGCAGTGCAAAAGCGGGAGGCACAAAGCCTCTTGCAGAACATATGCGAAAGCACGAGGGACGTCAGCAAGATCAAGGCGCCGGCCAACGTGGGGGCCAGCGAGGTGGTCAGCGAGGTGGTTTATTGCGTGACGGAATGACAGGTGGGGGTCTGGCTCCACCGCTTCCACCGTCGGGTGCTGCTGGTCGACAGCGGAAGTCTGGCAAAGGAGGAGGTCAGCGAGAAGATCTTCTTGGTGGCCGTGAGATGCGACAGTTGCATCGGAAGCGACCCGATCGACGCGGCCGTGGAGACGATGACGATCGGTCAATGAGGCGTCGCCGACCGCGTCAAAGACGCGGCCCTTCTGTTTCCACCGCCGCCCCAAGAAAAACAAATGCCTCAGTTCAGGTTCCCTGCACGGTTCGTGCATTCTCTGAGGCAATAGGGCTTGCCGCAAGCGAGGTCTTACGAAAACTTCTCAGCTTTGGTCTCGATGTGATTCCAAATATGAGTACAACACTCGATAAAGATACCGTCGAGTTAATCGCTGCTGACTTAGGAATTCAGCTCGACATTAAAACTGCAGAAGATCTTGAAAAAGATTTACTTGCTGGATTTGATGCTGTTGATGAAGACCCTGCACTGCAACAATCCAGAGCACCAGTCATCACTTTTCTTGGGCATGTAGATCACGGTAAGACATCGTTGCTAGATAAGATTCTTGGCAGTGACGTCGCTGCGAAGGAAAGTGGGGGTATCACCCAGCACATGCGGGCCTACACCATCGATCATAGTGGTCGGCCAATTTCATTTGTCGATACACCTGGTCACGAAGCATTCACACAAATGCGGGCTCGGGGAGCAAATGTCACTGACTGTGCTGTACTTGTTGTTGCAGCAGATGACGGCATTATGCCGCAAACAGAGGAAGCAATTAGTCATGTTCGAGCGGCAAGTGTACCGATCGTCGTTGCGATCAATAAAATTGATCTTCCTGGTGCAGATATCGACAAGGTTTTCCAGCAACTAGCGGCAAATGAGTTGCTGCCAACAGAATGGGGTGGCGATACTGAAGTCGTTAAAACAAGCGCTACCACGGGCGAGGGTGTGGACGAACTACTCGACACACTTTTGACCATTGCTGAATTACACGACGTTCGAGCGAATCCAAATCGGTCTGCTGCTGGGGTTTGCCTAGATGCATCTGTACACGAAGGACAGGGTGTCATCGCCTGTCTACTTGTCCAGAAAGGCACGCTTGCAGTTGGAGATGCGGTTGTCTGTGGCGAGGCAACTGGAACCGTAAAATCGATGCAGGACACCTTGAAAAATCGAAGAGTAAAGCAGGCAGGCCCGTCGCGAGCGGTCATGGTTGCTGGGTTCGATATTCCACCGGGTGCAGGTGAACGCTTTCAGGTTGTTGACGCGATTGCTCTTGCTCGAGAGGTTGCCTCAAAAAGAACCGGCATTCGAAGGCAAACGAATCTTCTCTCTGCTCCGGTTCATGTCACATTCGAAAATCTGACTGAGCGGCTTGGTACGCAGAAGACACCGACACTGAATCTAATAATCAGAGCAGACGTCCGTGGTTCAATTGAAGCAATTCTTAAAGAATTGGAGAAACTAGAGCATCCCGAAGTACGGATACGCATTCTTCAGGCGTCTGTTGGAGGAATCAGTGAAGCTGATATTCAGTTGGCAGATGCATCCGATGCTGTAGTTATAGGATTCAATGTTGTTCCGGATGACCGAGCCAAGTCACTTGCCAATGATCGCGGTGTACAGGTTCGTCGCTACGAGATTATCTATCAGGTAACAGACGATCTGAAAAATGCACTCGAGGGAATGCTTACTCCTGAGAAGCAAGAGGTAGAACTTGGTCGGGCCATGGTTCAACGAACATTTTCGATCAGTCGAATTGGGGTTATTGCTGGTTGCCGAGTAGTAGGAGGCATTATCTCCCGAAACGGCCGGTTGCGAATTATTCGTGACAGTAGAGTTCTTGGCGACTATCCAATTGATACATTACGTCGGGAAAAAGATGATGCAAAAGAGGTTCGAGATGGCCTCGAGTGTGGAATAAAAGTTGCAGGTTTTAATGACGTAAAGGAGGGCGACATTCTCGAGTGCTATAAAATCGAGGAAGTCGCACGAACACTTTCGTGAGTACGCGTAGACTTCTCAAGGCGGCAGAAGCAGTACGGGGAGTGGTCAGCATGGCCATTCTTACTCAAGTCCGTGATCCTCGAGTCCAAGATGTCACAGTGACCGGTGTCGAAATGGCTCCAGATATGCGTTCAGCCAAAGTTGTAGTGTCGATTATGGGAAGCCCTGCAAAACAGGAACTCGCACTGCGTGGTCTGTCCAACTCTGCTGGTTTTCTGCAGGCGAAGATTGCTGAGCGAATTGACACTCGTTACATTCCAAAATTACGATTTGAAATTGATGAGGGCGTAAAGCATTCTTTAGAGATTGCTCGAGTTCTTGGTGAAGTGTTACCAGTTTCGGATCAGGACGAAGTACTCGGTGAAGAATCAGATTCTGCTCAATCTTCAGAGATTTCCAAACAAGACCCTCAGGATGACGCTGAAAGAACTGTATGACCGCTAAGAAAAAAACAACAAAGTCGAAAGCTCAGAAAAAGCCCGCAGTCAAAGTGAAAAAAACGAAGGCCGCCAAGAAGTCTGTCAGTAAAAAGATTTCAAAGGTGAAGAAGAGTACGACTGGAGCAGCCAAGAGTAGTTCTGTTGGTAAAAAAGTATCCAGTAAAAAGGGTGCAGGAAAAACAAAGAAGGCTGCCGGTTCCAAGTCGAAGCAGGCGGCTTCCGCTGTGCTGAAAAAAAATACGACGAAAGCTAAAAAAGGAGTTATTCCAGCTGTAGCTAAAAAAGCAAAGCCAGAGAAAGTAAAACTAGAGAAAAAGAAGCCAGAGCTTTCCAGTGCCCAAAAGCAAAAACTGATTACAAAAATGCACAAGGTGCTGAAAGGGCATTACTCTCCAAGATTACCGAACACATCTCGTCCCCTGTTAGATCAGGTGCTTTTTGCGTGTTGTCTTGAAAACGCTCAATACGATGACGCGGAAAAAGCATTCGCAAATCTAATTGAACATGCGTTTGATCTCAATGAAGTGCGCGTCACAACGGTAGGAGAACTGGCAGATTTGCTTGTCGGATTGCCTGACCCATCACGGGCAGCTTTAGCTCTGAGAAGAGCTCTGCAGAGTGTTTTTGAGTCGACATACGAGTTTACTTTGGAGCATGCAAAGAAACACTCTGTGTCGCACGGAGCTAAAACCTTGGACAACCTTCGTTCGTTAACACCATTTACAAAAGTTTTTGTAGTCTCAACGGCTCTTGGTGGGCACGGCGTTCCTCTTGACCACGGAGCTGTTGCCGTTTTGTATCTCTCCGGTGTTGTCTCTTTTGAAGAGTATCAGCAAGTGACCGCTCCGGGTCTGGATCGAATGGTGACAAAGAAGATTGGACGAGAGTTCAGCTCACTGTTGCATCAATTTGGGGCCGATTTGCTTTCGTCATTACACGGAGTAAAGGCTAAGAAGATTCTTGCTGAGATTTCTGCAGACACGAAAGATAGAATGCCGAAGCGTGGCGAGAAATTGCCTGATCTACTTGTCTCAGTTGTATCTGCATCAAGTGATGGAGACATGTCGGAGCAATTTCGTCCGGCTGGTCCTCAGGCAGCACCGCGGCCTGCAGGTAAGACGCCGCAGCCTCCACCGGGTTCTGGGCCTAAACGAGATGCGGATGGTACGCCAATAGGCACTCGCTCTGGACCGAAGCCATTTGTTGTCAAGCCGAACAAGGCTCGTTCAATCACAATCAAGCCGGAACTCGCTGCTCAAAGAGAGGCAGCGGAACGAGAAGCACTGAAAGCCAAGTCGGAGGCGAAAAAGGTGCGTAAAGATGATGATAAGCAGGCAGGCAAAAAAAGTGTAGTGGCCGGAAAATCCAAAAAGCAGGCCGCTGGTCATACTCGTAAGCTCGCGAAAAAGAAGCCACGTTAAATAGTAGTGAAAAGAAAATTTTTTACGTTCTCGGTGTAGTTTTTTGGGGAATGCTATCGGGAGAAAAATAAAAGGAGTTGCGTCACCGTGGCAGGGCATTCTCATTGGGCAAATATTGCAAGAAAAAAATCGCTTATCGATGCGAAGCGAGGTAAGCTTTGGAGCAAATTGGCGAAAGCTATTATTGTTGCTGCGAAACTCGGTGGATCAGACCCTGACGCTAATCTTCGACTACGCTACGCCATTGATGCAGCAAAAGCGGTGAGTATGCCTAAAGATAATATTCAGCGAGCCATCAAAACTGGCTGCGGAGAGCTCAAAGGAGGGAACCTTGAAGAGTCTGTATATGAGGGCTATGCTGCTGGCGGGGTAGCTGTTTTGTGCGAAATTTTGACAGATAACCGTAATCGAACAGCACCAGAGATCCGCAAAATATTTGAACTTTGTGATGGCAAGTTGGGCGCAACGGGATGCGTTGCGTATCTGTTTACAAGGAAGGGGCTGGTAAGAGTTTCCAATGAGTCATGCAACGAAGACAATTTATTCGAAGTGGCGATAGAAGCCGGTGCTGATGACGTTCAAGCGGTGGATAATAGTTGGGAAATTACATGCGACCCTCAGATGATGAGTAATGTTGTGTCAGCAATTAGAGACGCTGATATCTTGGTCGACTCGAGTGAAATTATTCGTGTTCCTGCAACAACCGTTCAAATTGAAGATGTTGCGGTTGCACGTAAAGTGCTCTATCTCATGGAGCGTCTTGATGACCATGATGATGTGCAGAGCGTTTCAGCAAACTTCAGCATTCCCGATGAAGCAATTGGTCAGATTGAATGAGAGTCATGAGGGGAAATTAAGAAATTTGTAGCTACTCTGTAGTCGTCGTCGCAGTATTTTCAGTATGGTCGACAGACGGCCAGTAGTCATCGAATTCAAACTCTGGGCTATTGTCTAAGTCGTGGCATTCAAGACAGTTGGCAATGACCTGCTCTTTGCTTTCAGGAGTGTCGATTGACATGGTAAGTTCTCCTCGCAGTCGGTCTCGCTCAGTAATGCTTGCGCGAACATCACCTCGTTCGACAGCAGCATGGGCAGCGGCAGGCCCATGGCAATTTTCACAACCATTATGTGCAAGATGTGGGGTCTTTTGCATGCTCAGAAAACCACCTTCAAAGGGTTCAAATCTCTGAGGCGACCAGCCAACAACGTGACAAGAAAGACATTCCGGATCACCATCTCGCCGTGGCTCCTGATCCTCAAGGGTCGTCAGTGCGTACGAATGTGAGGAGTCTTCCCAAACCTCATAAGCATACGTATGACAGTCATTGCAAGCATCACTTCCCGCAAATCGACGACCGGTTTGATGTCGTATTGGTGATAGGCCAAGACCCGTAAGCCCTAGTGATTCGAGTTGCCGCTGGTAGGTGGCAAGGAGATCAATCATATCTTCAGCTTCACCCCAGCGAGCATCAAGCGGCACACGCTGGCTCTTTATTGGAGCATCTGGTGTATCGAAAAAACCAATCGTTACAGCAAACATGCCTTTGTGGCCAAGTTCAACAAGTCGCGCACCATTCTCGAGCACAGGCAGGCTCGCCGGTGGTTCATCAGCACCTCCAGATGTGACGATA
>PKCL01000109.1 GCA_002862165.1 Planctomycetaceae bacterium | reverse complement strand
ACGAGAACCGTAGGAATGACTGATCAATCAGTTCATGCAACTTCGGCGCTTATGTACCACCAATATTCAGTGGATCATAATTCTGCTCAAAAGGGAGAGTTCGTAAGGCGGTATCAACGAGCTTCCGCAAAAACTGTAATTGGCGGTAATTCGGTAGACACGAAACTCTCCAAAGATGTTTGTGATGTTCATGTTTGTTCAAAAGGTAGGAGTCTCGACTTTTGGGTATCCGAGGGCTTTTTAACACAGCCAGAAACTAATTTATTAACAGTTGCTTTTGATCCCCTACACTTTGATGCTCTGATACCACCTGGTGATCAGCTTCCTGGTACTCGATGGGAGATGAGTCAAGCCTGCGTAACAAAGTTACTCTGTATAGACAAAGTTTATACCGGCGTTCTTGCGGCTACGGTACAGGAATCTAGTGTTGAAGGCACTGTCGTACACATCAAAGGAGCTTTCGAAGGCGCCATCAATGGAGCTCGTACATCGATTGCGGTCGAAGGAGATTATGATTGGATTCCGGGTAGCCATTCTGATGGTCATGTATCAGCGTTACGAGTCGTGATTCAAGAATCACGAGCAGTAAGCTATGTTGCCCCGGGCATGAACGTCACGGCAGTTGTAGAGGTGTCCTGCCTTTCAGAAAAACGACTACGGCCAAAAGTCATGAGTATTGGTGTTAGGACTGCCAGACTAGATTCCAGCAGGCCTCGACGCGGGCCAGGAAAGCCGGGGTTCCGATGGATCTGTGATCCTCATGGGCGATACGATATTGTTTATGATAAAAATTGGAAAATAATTGAGCAGGGCAGTGAATGTCTGACGATGCGGCTTGTAGACGAAGGAGCTTTGGTGAGTCAGGTAGCAGTGACACCGCTCCCTCCACGAGCAGAAGTCCATACCCTTTCAGATTTTCAAAAAGACATCGAGAAGACTCTTGGCTCGCAATTCGGGCATCTCGTCTCGGCATCGCTTTCGAGCCGTGACGATGGGACAACCCTCATGCGGGTGGCTTCGGTCGGTGAAGCTGAGGGACTTGTGTTTCACTGGATTCACTATCATGTAAGGGGGCCTAGGGGGCAGCGACTGAGCCTCTCATTTGTTGTCGAATCAACATGTTTTAAGGAATTTTCTGACGCGGATCGACAATATCTTGATGGAGTTAATCTCACTTTTAAGGAGTGATTCCGGCAGCAAGCCCTACCAGTCCTCGATTCAAAGGGGGACCGCTTGACTACCCCCTACGTGTACTGGAATAATAGGGACTTGGTGATGAAGGTTCGGCTGGAACACGAAATTTTCTGGCTTCATTTCACTGCCACGTTGTGCTCGTATCGAACGAGACAATGAAAAGATTTTGGCCGTGGTGTAACGTGCGTGGAACTGTCCCGCCCGCCCGGCAGTAGCCGTCACGGGTTTGGAGTTTTTTTGCCATCGAGAAGCAGCAACGCATTAACGAACAAATTCGAATTTCCCCAATCCGCGTCATCAGTGCGGACGGAGCCCAACTGGGAATTATTCCAACTGACGATGCGTTGTCCGAAGCACGGACTGCAGGCCTCGACTTAGTTGAAGTAGCCCCCAATGAGCGTCCTCCTGTTTGCAGGATTATGGACTTCGGAAAGTTCAAATATCAACAAAAGAAAAAACTGCACAAGACACACGTCCATCAAACAAAACTTAAGGAGATTCGTTTACGTCCAAAAACGGGTGAGCATGATATTGAATTCAAAATAAATAAGGCCCGGACTTTTTTGGGTCACAAAGACAAAGTGACCGTTTCAGTGATTTTTCGTGGACGTGAAATGGCACATATCGATGAGGGTCAACGAATCATGCGGCACGTTATAGAGCAACTTGAGGAGATCGCGAAGGTCGAATCATCACCCCAACAAACTGGACGCAGACTTATCTGCACATTGGCCCCAAAATAAAACAACGACGTCATCGATTAGAAATACTTCGCGGATATATGCCGCAACAATTAAAATTGCATTAACACTAGAAGTCAGAGACCAATTCACTATGCCAAAGCAAAAAACACATAAAGGAACGAAGAAAAGGTTCCGAATAACGGCCAAGGGGAAAGTAAAGCATCGTCGAAGCGGCACAAGTCACCTTCAGGTTCGTGTGTCCGCGAAAAGAAAACGAAATCTCCGTGGAACTGGTGTATTGGATAAATCAGATACGCCAAACATCGTGGAAGCACTTGCATCAAATAGCTATTGAGTCTCAGTGTAATCCTCTGTTTCTAGAGGATTAAAACTCTGCGAAAAGATTTAGGGTACACTTCAAGTATTGTGAAAGTTTAGAAGGTTTTTTCATGCGAACTAAAAATGCTGTCCCGCGGTTGCGAGCCAAGCGACGATTGCTCAAGCGAGTGAAGGGCTCTGTTGGAGGTCGTAGACGTCTTTTGCGTACTGCGAAAGAGTCTGTGATTCGGGCCGGAGTGTTTGCCAAGCGAGACCGCCGTCGCAGGAAACGCGATTTTCGGCGTCTCTGGATTATTAGAATTAATGCTGCGTGCCGAGAGCGTGGTTTGCGTTACAGTCAATTTATTGCAGGCCTTGAAAAAATCGGTTGTGAACTCGATCGACGAACATTGTCAGAAATGGCAGTTCTCGATCCGACCGGGTTCGATGTTGTTGTAAGTCAGGTCCGAGAGGGCCTTGGTTTACCGGAAGCGGTTGTCGCGTAGTTCCTGTAACTGCCGTATGAAGTTCCTCGCAACGGTCTACCGCTCGTGACAAATTTTAATCTCGATGCTTTTGTAGCCGATCTCGAGAGTCTGCGTTCCGAGGTTGAGCAAGCACTGTCGGAAGTTTCAGACGTAGAGTCGCTGGAAACTGCTCGCGTTGTATTTTCGGGTGCTAAAAATGGCCGGCTCAAGGCGATTCAAAAAGGGCTCGGCAAACTTGGTCGTGAGGATAAGCCGGTTGGTGGAAAACAATTCAATGCGATAAAGAAAATAATCGAATCGTTATTTGTCGAAGCCTCTGCTCGGATGAAATCGGCATCGAAAGATGCCAAAGCCATTGAGCAAGTTGATGTAACCTTGCCAGGCAGTCCAATTCGGTTTGGAAGTGTACATCCAATCACTCAGACGATTCGCAGAGTTTCTTCGATCATGTCGAAACTTGGATTTGAAGTGGTGGATGGGCCAGAAGTCGAGGACCAATGGCATAACTTCGAGGCATTGGCAATACCAAATGAGCATCCTGCTCGAGACCCACTTGATAATTTTTACATTCACGTTGCTAATTCTGATCGACCAGTCCTCCTGCGTTCTCAGACGAGCACCGTACAGATACGAGTCATGGAGCATCGCAAACCACCACTGCGGATTGTGTCGCTTGGTCGGGTCTATCGCCCGGATACTGCTGACGCAACACACTACCCAATGTTTCATCAGGTCGAAGGTCTACTTATTGAGCCAGGCACGACTATGGCACACTTGAAGAGTGTACTCAGGTCTTTTGCCTCGAGTTTTCTTGGCGGTGATGTTCGTGTCAGGTTTAGGCCGTCCTTTTTCCCATTCACTGAGCCAAGCGTTGAAGTTGATATGGAGTGGAATGGTCGTTGGATCGAAATGGGTGGGGCAGGCATGGTCGATCCGTCTGTTCTTCAATCTGTTGGTTACGATCCAGATGAAGTTTGTGGATTCGCTTTTGGTTTGGGTGTGGAGCGAATCGCTGCTCGTCGTTTTGGTGTCGCGGATATCCGAGACTTCTATCGAAACGATATTCGGTTTCTTGAGCAGTTTCATGATCGGGGGCAAGCATGATTGTGTCCCTAGATTGGCTATCTGAGTATGTTGATCTGCCAGAAGTTGATGTGTTGACGGAGCGACTCCTTCTCTCAGGACTGAATCATGAATCAACAAAAAACGTTGGTGTTGATACGGCCATTGATCTCGAGGTGACGAGCAATCGACCAGATTGTCTTGGTCACATAGGGGTTGCACGAGAAGTTTCCGTTTTGTTTCAGCGTCCCTTGAAAATACCAAGGGCGTCAATCACGGGCCCAGAGGCCTCTCATCCTTTCTCGGTGGCAATTGACGCAACAGATATGTGCCCTTTCTATACGGCGCGTCTTATCCGTGGCGTCACTGTTGGCCCGAGCCCCGACTGGCTCGTCCGTCGCCTTGAGGCCGTTGGTGTTGCGAGTGTGAATAATGTTGTCGACATAACAAACTATGTCATGCTTGAGTGTGGCCAACCTTTGCATGCCTTCGATCTTTCTAGCTTACACGGTGATAACATCATTGTTCGGCGGGCTAGACAAGGGGAATCATTCGTTGCAATCAACCACAAGGAGTACGAGCTGACTTCGGAGATGTGTGTCATCTCGGATTCGAAGCAGCCTGTGGCCATTGCAGGAGTGATGGGAGGCGCTGAGACCGAAATATCAACTGAAACAACAGATGTTCTTATTGAGTCAGCCCAATTTGCTCCTTTGCCTGTACGGTCGGCTGCTCGCGCGCTGGTTTTGGGAAGTCCATCGTCATATCGATTTGAACGCGGTCCTGATCCTGCTGCTGTGGAATGGGCAAGTTGTAGGGCAGTAGAACTCATTCTCGATCTTGCTGGTGGTACTTTTGCCGCTCCAGCGTTTCAGGCAGGAAGCCTCGATTCCAGCCAGGCCACTATTGATTTACGTATGCACCGTGTGGAACAGGTTCTAGGTGTCTCAATTCCCAAACAGCGACAACGGGAGATCCTCCAATCACTTGGCTTTGTTGAACACGAGCCGGGGGCTGATGTGATACGTTGGCTTGCGCCAACGTGGCGTCGTGACTGCACGCGTGAAATTGATCTCGTTGAGGAAGTTGCTCGCGTCGAAGGGTATGATTGCGTACCCGAGAATATTCCGATAACGGCTGTTCCTGTCCAGCGTTCACCGCGTGAACGCATGGTGCGGATAGTGAGTGAGTCTTGTGTTGCTGCTGGTTTCTGTGAAGCAATGACGCGAAGTGTCGTTGGTGAAAAAATTGAAGAATTGAGTAGTCCTTGGGGATGTACCCCTGCACTCGTTTGCAGCCCCCCTCTGGTTCAAGGAGCAGATAGACTCCGCCGCACGCTACTTCCTAGTTTGCTGGATGCACGGTCAAACAGTCTCAGTTCAGGATCTTCTCATGGTGATCTGTTTGAGATAGCACACTGCTATCTCTCGCGCGAGAATGATGTGTTGGAAGATACAACGCCGATAGAAGAGCCTTTGTTGCTTGCGTTGGTAACAGGAGGTGACTTCTTTCATGGGAAAGGTTTTGCTGCAGCCATTTTTGAACGGTTGGGATTGTACGAATGGTCATCTGCAGAGAAGCCGATTGCACACACAGACGTCGAGTTTGGGCTTACCTATCACCCGTTTGAGTCTGCGGTTCTACAGGCAGGTCGGTCCGCCGAGATTCTGTTTCATCGTTCAGGCGAAAAGAGTCGCAGGATTGGCGTTGTCGGTGAGTTTTCGGCAGACGTCATGAAAATGTGCGGTCTTGATAGAGATTCAGTTGGAATAGAGCTTCGACTTGATGGACTTGAGTTCACCACCATGTATGAACCAACACTCTTTTCACTGAGCAGCTTTCCGTCGATTGATCGTGACATGAATCTTGTAGTTGACGAAGCAATTTCATGGGCGTCAATTTGTGCTGCGATTGAATCAACGCAATGCGATGCCTTGGAAAGTATCCGCCTTGGTCAAATTTGGAGAGATGCTGAACGTCTTGGTAAAGGCAAAAAAAGTGTGGTTGTATCAATCCGCCTCAGGAGCTTCAAAGAAACTCTGTCTGCTGAACAAGCGAATGCTTTTGTTGACGCGATGGTCAATTCCTGCCAGGACCGTGTCGGTGCAGCTCTTCGAGGTTAAGAAATGAAGAGCAGCTAGCTGATGATCCTGATGAAACACAGTTTTACATTGCTTTATTAAGACTGACTTTGAAGCGTGATCGAAGTGCTCTATCTGGCGATGAGTGACACCTGTGCGGAGAGTGCGATTTATCGCTCCGACTTCATTTTCCATGGCCGCGGCGGACACTATGTGTTCCACACCAATCAGTTTCCAAGGTTGTGGTGTTTTGTAAAAACATTCTCTTAGCATGAGCTATGCTGTTGATGTCAGGTTTGTGAGTGGGAAGTGGCGGTTGACGGAGCCATCACTGAGCTCGACGCCCTCTAGGGTATCAACTTCTAAGGCTCACAACGCCGCGGCCAATCATCGCATTGTCAAAGTGGCAAGTTTCCCTGAGGAGTTCCGAAAACGTGATGTTTCGAGTGCCACCCGGCTCGCCCACCCACTCGCCCACCCAGTAGATCGCAATCTCATCGCCGCGCCCGTCGACAACGTGGCGATCGAGGCAGTTTTTCGGCTGCGTTGATTTTGCCGCCATCGAACCACTTTGCAAAAGGAGCGTCGTTCCAATCAAGCACGGTATGCCATGGCTTTTGCCAGCTCA
>PKCL01000231.1 GCA_002862165.1 Planctomycetaceae bacterium | reverse complement strand
ACCATAGTTTGGCAAGAATTATTTTTTCTTCTTCTCATTGTGAACTGTATGACGGCGAAGCCGTGAAGAATACTTCTTGAGATGAAGCTTTTCACCACCGCTCTTTCGGCGTAACGTGTAGTTCACATCACCGGTTTCTTCACACACGAGGTGAACTACTTCGAGCTTTTTCTTGCCTTTAGCCATACGATCAAATCTCAAATAGGTGCAATCAGCGACATCGTGAGTAAAAGAGCCTCACTTCCAACCAATAAAATAGAGGCTTCGTAACGCCTTCGCAAGCGGTGGAACTGGTTCACGTAGTTAAAAAGCCAACATAACGCTAATCCTATGGAGCATCGACCTCGTCGTGGTCGATGCTACTAAGGCTATTTCAACCTTAAAATATGGCCGTTCTTCTCTAGAAGTCGTACCATCAAATATTCAAATCCTCAGATCCTGTACCACCGAATGTAATGTCGAGCACAAAACCACCACCTGCAGATGAGTCAACAAGCAATCAGCACGTGGATTCTGTCACTTCATTGACTACAGGTGAATCGAATTCAGGGTGGGCAGAAAAAGTCACTGCAAGCAACGGCGTGCGATCTCTCTATCTCAGTCTTTCAACCCATCTGATTATTGCGATTGTTCTTACACTCTGGGTCATAGTGCCTGAGAATCAAACGGACCGGCTATCACCGGTCGTCATTGACTTTAGCACCGAGCCGGAAAAGGAATGGGGAGAAACCAAAGGTGATGATACCGCCGCGACTCTACTCACTGAGGCTGCTGAAAAAGACAACCCTCAAGAAACTTCAAAAGACAGTCCTGATACTTCTAAAGAAGAAACCAAAACTACTGAGGGCCTGCCTTCTCAACCTATGCTGGCAATAGAACCAAAGAGAGAGCCTACTCCTGAGAATTCTGTTCTTAAAAACGCTCCTATGCAATCGCAACAATCTCGGCGTGTCCCAAAACAGATGGGAACGAGCAAGAAGGCGCAAGACACAAAAACGGTGCCTGCAGTCAATGGACAGATGACAACCGCTTCACGTGCTGATGCAAAACTTGCTTTGGCTCAACGCTCCGGTTCAGCGCGAGGTAAAACAGCCGTTGCTAAGGGTGGGTCACCGTCTAGTGAAGCCGCAATTGAACGTGGACTCTTGTGGCTTGCACGGCATCAAGCAGCGAACGGATCTTGGTCATTTGAACACCCTTACTGCACCAATCCGTTCGGACAACCTTTAGAACAATGCCTGTGTCGGACGAAGGGCTATATCGAAGGCCATACAAAAGCCAGCACATCTATCGCGCTCCTACCGTTCTTAGGGGCGGGCAATACCCATTTAAATGGCCCTTACAAAGAAGTTGTCTATCGAGGTCTTGAACAACTTAAGACAACACTCGATATCGAATTAAAAGAACTTCATCCCGAAAGTCCTGATTTTGTCTCGACCTTCTCAGGAGACCTTTACGGTTATGGGATCACGGCTCTCGTCATGGCCGAGGCTTTCGGGATGACTGGCGACCCTGACCTCGAACGTTATGTAAATGCTTTAAGTGTGTTCCTTGCGAGACACCAGCACCCACTCGGTGGATGGCGTTATGAACTGGGCCAGCCAGGTGACATAACCGTCACCGGATGGCAGGTTGTAGCACTAAAAAGCAGCCAATTAGCAGGAGCACCTGTTCACTCTGACATCTTCCGTCAAGTGGACCATTTCCTTAATAGCCTAACACCGCCTGCCTTTTCTCGCCGTCAACGACAAGCTCAAGTCGTTGCAAATCAAGCCGGAGGCATCAACCGTGATCCGACCCGCTATCACTATCTTGCTTCGTTTGCAAACTCAACAACGCGAGAACCAGGTGAGTGCACATCCGCAGTGGGATTACTCTGTCGACTCTACACAGGCTGGAATCGTAATGATCCACGACTTCTTCAAGGTGTCAATCAACTACTGAAATCAAATACTCACCCCGCACTCCTGCTCTATCGAAACTTTTACCTTGCACAAATCTTGATTCATATTGACCATCCTTCATGGGACCAATGGAACCGCCGAAACCGAGATTTCCTTGTGCGATCGCAGGTCACTGAAACCACGAGAATGGATCAGCAGAATCCTGCTTTTGGTAGCCCCCTCTGTGAAATCGGCAGTTGGTATCTGACAAATCCCAGAGGTACAACTAAGAATGCTATTCGTGACCGACACCTTGCACCTGCTGGCAGACTTGCTCACACGGCACTTGCCATTCTTACGCTTGAGGTCTATTACCGATTACTGCCTGTTTACAAACCAGCAGCAATTGAATAACCACACTCGAAGCAAAACCGTCTTATGCGATTACTGACTTTCTTTTGGCTTGCAGCAGCTCTGGCGATCGCCTTCTCGGCCATTAACTGGCTCGGGCTGGCTGGCTGGCTGGCTACGCTAGTCATATTTGGGTCCCTCGCCATGCATATCGCCGGAAATGCAATCGGTACCCGAATGCAAAAATCGACGGATCGAAATCTTTTTCGCACACGTCAACAATCACCTCGTATCGACGTTCCGGTGCCTTCTCCGTCGCATCTTGAGAGACACTCTAGAACGGGTTGGCTTTTGCCTATTTCAGTAAGCATCGGCGGATTGATTGGAGGCATTGCAGGCGCGATTGCCCTGACATTCTTGGCATCATCATCTTTTGCAGGTGCACTGTTAGGGGGCCTCTCCTCGGCTGTGCTTGGCGGCATCTTTGGCTTTTTAATTGCGAGCTTTGTTGACATTTTGAGAACATCTGTCCGTGAATCTCTTGATGCAGAGAAAAGAGGGGCAGAAGAGACCATAAAATAAGGCCCTTCGGGCATTCCCTGCTTCTTTCGGGACGCTTCTACCCCATTCTAGATTCCAATCAAAGAAGTCCGCTTCGGCCGTGGAATCTGTACGCATACCGTGGTAAATTTTAGATGTGCGATTCAAGTCAGAAAACGAAGGAACTTATAGCAATGTCAAAACCTCACAGAACAATTAAAAAAGCGAACCATGGTTCGAGGCCAGCGAACAGTAAAGCCAGGAAAGCAAAAAGAAAACACATCAAAACATAATTAAAAAGTTGTCTTCGATAACGCCCGAAGCCATCCTGCCACACCTGAAATTTATTTTATAAGATCATTCTTGGAGCAGCCTGACGTGCCCCCTCGCGACTATATTATTAACCCAAACGAATATGATCTCAGCACTATCATTGCTGATATTGAGGAGATTCGTCGATACAACCAGCAGCGTTTCGAAATGGAGCAATTAACCGCAATTGTTCATGAAGACAAGGAACGAGGACGTTGTGTTGGGTACAAAGATACGAAGTCGGATGAATTCTGGGCACGAGGTCATTTTCCAAATGTGCCATTAATGCCAGGTGTCATTATGTGTGAAGCGGCAGCACAACTATCAAGTTACTTCTCGCAAAAACATCAATTGCTAGAAGCAGAAATGATTGGTTTTGGTGGTTTGGAAGACGTTCGGTTTCGAGAACCCGTTCGCCCCGGTGATCGACTAGTCGTTGCTGTGGAACGCGTCCGCGTGAGGCCAAAGGCAATGATTGTTTGCCGTTTCCAAGGACTTGTAGGTGATAGCATTGTTGTGGATGGTGTTATCAAGGGCGTTCCACTGCCCGTTGATTTTCTTACAGCCAGCCAGACCACATCAACGCCCTGAGTCCCCTTGGCTCTTTTTAAATAAATTTGATATGCCCCGGCGACACCCGAAAAAGCCACCGAAAGATCTTGACCTTTCGCACCATTTTAGGCTGTTGACAGAAATCGAAACACCTTTCAACCCAACAGCACTTTTCTGTCAACAAAATCCTACCGAATTGGAAATCGGTACCGGCAAAGGGATGTTTTTAACTTCCGCTAGTTCATCGACTCCTGAGCGAAACTTTTTAGGAATCGAAGTCAGCGCTGGTTATGCAAGAATGGCTGCCTCTCGGTTAGCCGCCTTGAACGTAACAAACGGTGTCGTTATCCACGGTGATGCGATGCATCTCGTTCGACATGGGCTTCCAAATGCATCCCTATCAGGGCTGCATGTTTATTTCCCAGACCCATGGTGGAAAGCTCGACACCGAAAACGCAGAATACTAAACCCTGAATTTCTCCGACATGCGGGACGGATTCTGCAAACTGGGTCACAGCTTCATATCTGGACTGATGTTAAAGAATATTTTAACGAGGCTGTACTTGTCGTGAATAACACTTTACTTTTCGGCAAAGCATCCAATGAATCCGCCGGTGACCTAGAAAAGAAATATCGCACTCATTTTGAACGACGCTCACGTCTCGCAGGGGATCCCGTGTGGCGTGCCGTGTTTACTCGCAATGAAAAACCACCTCAGCAAAATCGCCTCGTTGCAAAACTCCCACATCACTTCATTGCATCACCACATACAACAAAGGTCCTTTAAATCTTAGGGAGTTTTCTTTTCCTCAGAAGGCACTCGCTGAATAAGAAGGCGATCGATCCGACGACCGTCCATATCAACAACCTCAATCGATAGTCCATTCCATAGAAAAGCATCTCCCACCGAAGGAATTTTCTCAAGTTCATCAAGCACTAAGCCTGATACTGTCGAATAATCACGTGGCAATCCTGAATCGGGGAGGGCCATCCGCCCAAAAAGATCATCGACTGCAAGGCTTCCATCAACAAGCCAGGACCCGTCTTCTCTCTGGACAAATTCACTATTCCGGTCGTGATCATGCTCGTCTCGAATCTCACCGACAAGTTCTTCCATAACGTCCTCTAATGTCACCAACCCCTCGGTGCCACCATACTCATCCAAAACGATAGCAAGTTGGTTCCGTTCTGTTTGGAAGAGCTCAAGGAGTCGATCGAGAGGCATTGTTTCAGGAACAAAAAGGGCCTTGTGCATCATCTTCCTCAGTTCGATTGGCCAGCCCATCCAGTTCTGACGCAGAACATCACGAATCGAGACATAACCAAGAATTTGGTCCAAAGACCCTTCGTAAACCGGTAGTCTTGAATAGCCTGCCATTGCAATAGCTCCAAGAACCTCGTCGCCCGGAGTGTCGATATCAATAGCATCAAGATCAATTCGTGGCCGCATGATATCTCGAACCGTTCGTTCGCCTAAACGTAACGCTTCTGCAGCAACCGCTTGCTCAACAGCTTCAAGAACACCCTCTGCTCGACCGGCCTCTAAAAGATGCTCGATATCATCAACAGACACACTTGGCTCATCTTGCTTGTGTGCTTGCAGCATAAATAAAACAGCCGATGTTGAAATCCCCATAAGCCATACGAGAGGTCGTGTGACAGAGGCAAAGACCTGCATTACTGGTGCCGCAAAGCGAGCCACATCCTCAGCTCGGCGCAATGCCAAACGCTTTGGAACTAGCTCTCCAAAAAGCAGCGTACAGAAAGATAGCATTACAACAAATGCTGTCAGAGCAACTGAATGTGCAACAGGTTGAATTACTTGTGGCCCATTAACAGATAGCCAACTGGCAAGATCACTGACCACTTGACTGCCTCCATATGCAGCAGCAAGAGTTCCAACGAGCGTGATACCAATCTGTACGGTTGGCAGAAATTTGTCTGGACTACTCGCGAGATCAAGTGCTTTCCGAGCAGATTGGTCGCCATGCTCAGCAAGTCGTCGCAATCGTCCTTTTCGGCTCGCAACGATTGCCATCTCTGCACCAGAAAAAAAACCATTTGCAAGAATCAAAACAAAAACAATCAGTAGTTGCTCGATCATTGGTAATCTAATTTCACGATCCTGGATTGAATAGTGGTTGGTTTTATAACGCTCGTTCTTCTCGACATATTACAGCCAAATCATCTCGGTGTATCACTTCATCGCACGCGCAAACACCAAGAATTTCTAAAACTTTTTCAGTCTGCATTCCTTTTATTTGTTCAAGATCAAGTGAATTGTAGTTCACAAAACCACGGGCAAAACAGCTGCCGTCAGTCGTTTCAAGGGTCACAACATCACCGGCAATAAAGCTTCCAGCGACAGCTAGAACCCCAGCTGGCAACAAACTGCCTCCTCGCTCGAGAACAGCCTGCCGCGCACCCACATCAACAGTAAGCTTACCCGATACCGTTGCAGACCACCCTAACCAGCGTTTCCTTGCGGGCATAAGGTCGTTTCTAGCGGGAAAAAACGTGCCTATATCGAGGCCCGATACAAATTCTTGGAGGATCGACTCTCGTCTACCGGAGCCTATAAAGCAGTGAATCCCTGCTTCATTGACAGTTTTTGCAGCCTTCAATTTACTGGCCATACCGCCTTTGGAAACACCTCCAGAACGATCATGAACCATTGATTCCGTAGCCGCGTCAATACAGCGCACCGTAGAGACTCGACGCGATTCTGGATTTTCTGGATCCTGATCAAAAAGACATTCGACATCCGAAAGTAATATTAAAGCATCTGCGCCTAAAAGAGTCGCTACTAAAGCTGCTA
>PKCL01000235.1 GCA_002862165.1 Planctomycetaceae bacterium | reverse complement strand
GGAGTTGTGTCTGGTGGCAGTGGATTGACGGGTTCTGGTGCCGGTGTGCCGTTGCTGGCCTCGAGACGAATGTCATCGACGACAATCGGTGCTGCTTGTTGGCGATAAGCCTGAAGAAAGACAGTGACTTCAGACACATTCGCATCCGTAACAAAATCGAGCGTCTGCCGCCCTGATACGTTGTCACCAACGGATATTTCAGACCATTTTCCGGCATGGCCACGAACACCGGCGTAGCCATAGCTGCCGCCAGCACTTGTCAGTGAAAAAGACAATCGGTAGCTGGTGGAGGGATCAACTGCGACCTGTTGCAGAAGAGCGGCTGTTCCTTCCGCACTTGGTGTCAGCCGTAATACACTTCCGGTACCACCTGGAATCGTCTCAGCGTTGCCGCCAGCTGAGCTGATATTACTCCAGCCACTCAGTGCGGATTCAAAGTCACCGTTGGTTAGCAGCGAGTCGCCAGGGATGGGAGGAAGCGTTTCAATTGGTGGCTCTGGAGTTGGCTCTGGAGGAGTTTCTGGAATTGGCTCTGGAGGGGTTTCAATCGGCGGCTCGGGTTCTGGTGAAAGTGGTGGAGAGCCAGCCAGGGTAAGTTGAATGTCATCTATGCTGACCGGTGCTGTTTGCTGACGATATGCCTGAGCAAATATTGTGACTTCAGATACATCTGAACTCGTTTCAAATTCGAGCGAGTAACGCCCTGCCTTATTCTCTCCTGTAGAGAGTTCAGACCATTTCCCGGCATGTCCACGTACGCCCGCATAGGCATAGCTGTCGCTGCTACTGTTGAGCGTGAAAGCAAGTCGATAAGCCGTGCCCGGGGAGACCGGTACTCGCTGTATGATTTCAGCTGTGCCAGTATCAGTGGGTGTAAGGAGAACACCTGGGTCGCCCATGTTGATGACCTCAACCTGAGCCGTTTCTGTTGCCTGCACAATCCAGCCAGCGAGTCCTTCTGAGAAATCTCCATTAGAAAGATCGGCTGTCATCAGGTAGCGATGTTCAAGCGACTCGTGGAAGAGATTGACGTGTTTTTGATCAGTTGATAGCCGAGTCTTGCGTACCATGTTGTGTGCCTCATGGTTTCGAGTGAACGGGCAAATAACGTCCCGCTATTTTCTATGCTCGGCCTACGCTCGATGATCAGGATTTTTATATGCCCGGACATAACGTTGGCTATTTCCCGTATTTATTCCTTTTTGTTTTTGTCAGACGACACATAACAATATGAGAATCTAAATGTTTGCACGTCTGATATCGTGCTGGACTACCTTTTGAGGAAGTTCTCAAAAGGCAATCAAATGTAAAAAGATTCAGACTGCTCATGCTGACGGTGCTGTCATGCCAGAAACAGGTGCACTTGTTGGCGCTGGCCCAAAGATTGGGTCATGCTTCCACGCTCGCCCAAGTCGTGCTGAACGGCGAAGGAGATCATCGGTTACAACCAGGACAGCCGGTAAAAGAATAAGTTCGGCGACCGTTGCGGCAGCAACTGCAGCACACGCCAGTCGTCCGAATCCAGCAAGGGATGGCACGCTGCTGACAGTAACCGCTGCAAAGCCAACGCTAAGAATCAACCCACCAAGCACAACAGGATTTCCAGTTTCGACAATCGCACGCCGCATGGCGCTTGCAACCGAAACACCTTCACGACGGTTCCTTGCCAGTGCTGCCATAACATGCACAGTGTCGTCCACTGCAAGGCCAAGGCAGACGTTAAAAACAATGACGGTCGCTGGGTCGAGTGACCGACCAGTCAGCACAAGAACAGCCGCAATCACAGCGAGCGGAAACACATTCGGGATCAGGCTCACAATACCTGCAACAGGTGATCGGAAGGCAAGGGCAAGGATGATGGCAATCACGGCTACTTCCAGAAGAAGACTGCCGCCGAGATCAGTAATGAGTTGCCTGATATTTTTCGCCGAGATTACGGACATGCCGGCAAGTTTAAAACCCCACCCATCGTGTGTGGCTGCTAAGGCACTAAGCTTCTTGTCGATGTTGCCGTAGACGGTTTCAAGCTGGCGGGATCCGGCATCACGGACTCGAGCGCGAACAATGGCCATGCGTGCGTCCGGATCAATCATTTCATCAACAGCATCAGCTGAAAGTCTGCGACGCGCTCGCGGTGGCATTGAGTTTGTGACGGATGCCAGTGAGAGCGGCCGACTGGTTGCGTCCGAAGCGTTCAGGATGGCATGCACTTCATTGAGTGTGCCCAAGAGTTCATCACTCCTCCAGCTCACTCCTTCAGGCCAGCGAACAATAACATCAACACCCATGACACCACCAAACTCTTCATCAACGGCAATAAGTGCTTGTGAGGAGGCTGCTTGTCGAGGAAGCGAGTCGACCACACGATTGTCTGCGTCCACTTGCATTCCAATTGCTGTCAGGAGCAGTGTCCCTACCAGACCGACTGCTGCAATTGGACGAGCATGACGAATCGAAAAGGCTGTAAGCGTGCCGGCAATGCGGCTTGCCAGTCGCCAGGAGCGACCCAGACGCAGACCTTGGCAGAATTGAGTTGATGCAAGAAGTGGCGTCAGCAGTGTGACGGCTGCAAAACTTGCGAGTGCTCCTGCAGCCGCTGCGATACCAAAGGTACGGACAGCCTCAATACGAGCAGCTGCAAGTGATGCAAAACCAACAGCCGTGACGATGCTCGTGAGCCCGCATGCTGTTCCAACTCGTTTGATCGCATTGCTTGAAGCAATGATCTGATGCGTACCACGGCGAACACTTCGTCGCATATCCTCAATAAAATGAATCGAATCACACGTTCCGACAACAAGAGCAAGAGACGGCACCACACTTGTGAGTAGATTGATAGGTGCCCCAAAGAGCCCGAGAATACCCATCGCCCATACGGCACCGATGGCTGGTGGAACACACGCAACAATGGTTGATCGGAGGCTCCTGGCAAGTACTGCAGAGAGAATGAGAGCGAGTGTCAGCCCGAGCGAATTGAAGATCAGCATGTCATTACGCAAAGCGAGAGCGGCTTGATGTCTGAGAGCTGGTAGGCCTGTAAGTTGTGCAGTGATATCGTCAGCGTGAAAGTTCGTAAGAGTTGACTCAATAGCTTCGACCGCTTGCCCGAGCCGTGGAGGTTGATCAGCACCAGCCGACAATCGCACGATGAATAAAGCGGTCGTCCCATCAGATGAGAGGAGTTGTCCGTTGACTAACGGATGCTCCTGAGCGCGGGTGCGTGACTTGCGAAGTGACTCAGCATCAAGTTCACCAGAAGTCTTTGGGATGACAGGAAGAATCGCCCCAGCTACACCTTCCCGGCGAACCTCAAACATTGAGCGTACTCGGTCGACATCAGGAAGCGCCTGCAGGTTTTTCACGAGGACGCGAAGTTGTGAAAGACCGGGCTCGTGGAAGATATCATCTTGTTGGCATTTGACACGAATGATGCAATCACGATCAGGCGCACCGAAGCGATTTCCAATGGCGTCGACAAGTGCAAACTCTTCATCAACACGTGTAGCATCGGCTCCGCCGAGTAAACTTGCTGGACGTACGCTGCGAAGAAGTGACCTAAGGTCATCATCAATCCGAATCCGGCTGAGTCCGTAGCCCGCGAAACAAGAAATTACGATGACGGCAAGGAGGCTCCATCGTCGCCAGTTTCCGCTATTGGCAGGAGGTGGTACTCGTCCGGGTCCACAATCCAACCGCGACACGTCGGTGCTCCGCACTGGCATCGGATTGCTGCATCCGCTGGCCAGCAGTAATCGATGAGCAATTGCTCGCCCGGAACTATTGGTCGGATTATTTGCAGCCACAGCCGATCTTCCTGCAAGGTGGTTTCTTCATCGTCCCAGTAGAAAATTTCACAGTTCGGATCGCAACTGTGGTTCAGGAAACGTAGGGGAGCGGTAGGTTCTAGGAGTTTTCCGCTCGGAAGTGCCATGCAGTAGCTGGAGTCTTCCGGGTAGTCGTCGAGCACTTTTCCGTGGATTTCGCTAAGAAGTATGTTCTCGTAAAGCCGGCGGCGGGCGAAGACTCCCTTTCCGACAGACGTCTCGGCGACACGAACAATTCTGTTGAGTGATGTATTGGGTGATTGGTTTGTTTCTGGAATTTTGTGGGTTTTGAGATCAAATGGTTGGCGGAAAGAATCTAAATTGAACGGAGCAGTTGGCATGGGCGGAACAAATTTTTCTATGCTGTTATATAGGGGGCTGGTTATGTTGTGCGAGTCTGGTTGTGCAGGGCTGTGTGAATGAAAAAAGCTGTGTCCCGGTTGCCTGGTTCACAGCCCTCATGATGAAAGAGAATGTACCGATGAAGGATGGCAGTCGTCAATTAGGTAGCAGTGCGATATTAAGATTTTTTTTCGGGCTTATTGCACTCGCTGCACTAAACGGAGTGAAAGCTGAGCAACCGGAAGAACGGCACGATGAGAAACTGTCAAATGTTCGTATTGCGTGCTTTAATGTTGAATCTCTTACCATACCTGATGAGTGGAGTCGTTTTGCTCACTTTCGCTTTCCGCTAGGACGAATGCGACATCTTGAAAGTGTGGCTGCGGTAATAGAGGCCGTGAATCCTGACGTTCTTGTTCTTTCAGAAGTGTCGTCTCGTGAATCCTGTGAGGCACTGGTAACAGTGCTTCGTGAAAAAGGACTTGGTGATTTTCAGGCATATCACGTTGACGGCCGGGACAGCTACACAGGGTTTGACGTTGCGATTGTCTCGCGCCTGAAACCTGATCGTATTGAAGGAAAACTGATTCACCTCTTCGCACCAGATCGAACACCAAGGCTTCGTGATGTGCAGCAAGGGACGGTGCCACTGCCATGGACAGCGGAGCGGTACACGAAATCAAAGCAGGATGGTGAGGACGTCGAAGCGATAGCCGTCGTGAAGCGTCATTCGGTCTGCTTTATCAGTGTTTTTGGGCATAAGTTAGGGCTCGTTGGCCTGCATCTGAAAAGTAATCCGAGTGACCCTGAGGCGAACGCGCAGCGGACTGCAGAGGCTGCGATTGTCCAGCGAATTGTACAGCGGGAGATCATTTCGCGGGGGTATGCACCCATCATTCTTGGTGACATCAATGACTACGATCCTGATGTCGAAATGGCGGACGCGACACGGGAGACACAGACGTCCGTACTGCGAATGCTAAAAAATTGTGATCCCCATCAAAAAGGTGATGAACTCATCAATATTGCTTCACATATCCCACGAGTAGCCGATCGATTTTCATCTCATTGGGACTACAACGAGAATGGCGCCGCAGATAGCGATGATGTCTTTACACTAATCGATCACATTTTAATCGACCGGCGGTTATCTGCCGGGATCAAACGCGCGTTTATCTGTCACGCAAGCAGCCTTGATACTTCTGACCATTTTCCTGTGATCGTCGATATCGATTTTTCGCTTGTGTCAGTAGATCCTTGATTGTGGTGCAACTGACAGTCGAAATCCCGCTAAGGTGTTAGGCACTCATTTCTTTTCGGATTTTTTCGAGCAGGGCTTTTGTAGCCTTAATGCCATCAGACTCGGAAATATTTTTACCTTCATATTCAACACCGACATATCCGTGGTACCCGGCATCAAGGACGAGTTTGAGCATTCGTCGGTAATCAGTCTTTGTTTCGTCACCATTGGTATCAAAGTCGTGGCTTTTTGCACTCACGCCTTTTGCATACGGCATGAGTTCTTCAACACCTTTGTATCGGTCGTACTCTTTGAAATTACCGAAGTCAGGGAGCGTTCCTGCATTCGGTAGATTGATTTTTTCCATGACGCCAGCAAGCCATTTGCCGTTACTGGAAAGGCCTCCATGATTTTCAACAATGACATTAAGTTCGAGTTGGGCCGCGTATTCAGCGAGACGAGAGAGGCCATCAACAGCAAGTTTCTCCTGCTCTTCATCGGACCCTTTGCTGGCGGCATTGACGCGGATGGAGTGACAGCCCAGTCGTTTTGCTGCCTCAACCCAGGGAAAATGGTTTTCAATTGCAGCCGTTCGTGCTTTTTCGTCTGGGTCACCAAGTTTACCAAGCCCATCACACATGATGAGTACATTGGTGACGCCTTCATCAGTTGCTCGCTGGTTTAATTGGGCAAGGTAGTCGTAATTTTTTGCCTTGTCTTTAAAAAATTGATTGACGTATTCGACGGCATCTATGCCATACGTTCGTTTGGATTCGCGAGGGAAGTCGAGGTTGTCTATCTGGCCCTTGAATAATGCTTTGTGAAGCGACCACTGGGCGAGGGAAATTTTGAAAAGGGGCTTACCAACTGAATTCTCACTCTCTGCCGATAGGAGCCGGCGTTGTGATGCAACGAGGAGACCAGCCGCAGCCATCCCAAAAGTTCTACGACTGATTTGAACGTTTTGGCACGATGGATGTATTGGCTGATGAGGCATGAGGTGTCTCCAGATTTATGGTTTTTTAGTCTGATTCAGGTCTATAGGTTGTACCG
>PKCL01000460.1 GCA_002862165.1 Planctomycetaceae bacterium | reverse complement strand
CGCAACAAGGCATATGCTCGACACCGTGTATCGAGGGTGATCGGTTTTATTACGTCGGAAATCGCTGTGAAGCCATTTGTGCCGACATAAATACAGGGCAAATTCATTGGAAACTCGACATGATTGGTGAGTTGAATGTATTCCCGCATAACATTGCAACCTGCTCACCAATGATCGTTGGTGACACCCTGTTTCTCGTCACCAGCAATGGAGTCGATGCAGCCCATTTACGTGTTCCGTCAGAAAATAAACCGAGTTTCCTGGCACTCAGCAAAGAGGATGGCAGTGTGCTCTGGTCCAGTAATCTACCAGGTCAATCGCGCAGAAATATTATGCACGGGCAGTGGTCGAATCCAACCTACGCACAGCCGGGCGGAAAGCCACAAGTAATTTTCCCTGGTGGTGATGGCTGGATTTACAGTTTCAGTCCGCAAGGAGATTTGCTCTGGAAATTCGACTGCAACCCAAAAGATGCCATCTACCGACTTGGTGGCCGTGGAACTGCGAATGACTTTGTTGGCACCCCAGTGATTTATAAAGACAAACTCTTCATTGCTGTTGGTCAAGATCCCGAGCATGACACTGGTGTCGGGCATCTCTATTGTATCGACATCACCAAAAACCCTAAACGGGCAGATAAAGACGTTTCACCAACACTGGCTACGTACGAACCAGAGTTTAGTGAACAAATCAATCCCGACTCAGCTCAAGTCTGGCACTACGGCGGGCCTGTCACAGATGACAAGCCTAGCCCCACTGATGAGACATACTACTTTGGTCGATCCATGTCGACCTGTGCGATCATGGACGACATTCTCTATATCACAGAACTAGGCGGCCACGTTCATTGCTTGGACGCTAACTCTGGAGAACTTTATTGGACAGAAAACATGTTTGCAAATACGTGGTCCTCTCCTTGCGTCGCCGATGGCAAGGTTTTTGTCGGCAATGATGACGGCATTATGTATGTTTTCAAACACGGTAAGGATATGGAACTCCTCTCAGAAATTGAGCATGAGGATGGGACTAAACTTCGTACAACACCTGTCGCCGCAAATGGTCGCTTGTACTACATGAGTGAAAGCCCGACAAAGCTTTGGGCAATCGAAGCGGAAACAAATAGCAATTAATTTGTACTCATATTCTCATTCCCTAGGATATATGGGTGTGTCACAAAGGAGGCGGTTCAGTGAGATCTTTGAGTATTCTTTTTTTCTTCTTTGCAGGATTCACTCTATCCGTATCTAAAACGGCTTCCGCCAAGGATTGGAACCAATGGGGTGGTTCACCTCATCGAAATAATGTGACAGAAGCAGCCAGAATGCCAATCGAATGGGAGCCTGGTGAGTTTGACTATGAAACCGGAAAATGGGAGTCCGATACGAGCAAGAACATTGCTTGGGTAGCCACACTTGGTAGCCAGAGTTACGGTAACCCAGTTGTCTCAAATGGAAAAATATTCGTTGGAACAAACAATGGCAATGGTTGGATCGAACGGTATCCAGCAAAAGTGGATCTGGGCTGCCTCATTGCCTTCGATGTTACGGATGGGACGTTCCTCTGGCAAGATTCGAGTGAAAAACTTCCAACAGGTCGAGTACACGACTGGCCTCTTCAAGGAATCTGTTGCTCGCCTTTGGTCGAAGGTGACCGACTCTGGTACGTGAGTAGTCGTGGCGAGGTCAAATGCCTCGACACAGAGGGCTTTCATGATAGTGAGAATGATGGGCCTTTTACCGAAGAAGTGACAGAAAACAACTCTGAAGCTGATGTTGTATGGGTATTGAATATGATGACCACGCTTGGAGTGTCACAACACAACATGTGTTCTTGCAGTGTCACAGGAGCAGGTAATCTACTCTTCGTAAATACTAGCAACGGTGTTGATGAAGGGCATATCAGCTTGCCAAATCCAGATGCACCGAGCTTTATCTGTGTTGATAAGAGAAATGGCAAAGTCTTATGGACGGACGCCTCACCAGGCCCAAACGTTCTTCATGGCCAATGGTCAAGCCCCGGGTACGCAGAAGTTGACGGTATACCTCAAGTATTTTTCGGTGGTGGTGATGGCTGGGTCTATAGCTTTGACGCACGTGGAGATGGTAACGGTAGTGCAAAACTTCTTTGGCTGTTTGATTGCAACCCAAAAGAGTCCAAATATTCACTCGGTGGACGTGCCGACAGAAACAGTATCATCGGAACGCCAGTTTTTCACAAAGGTCTTGTTTATATAGCAGTTGGTGAAGACCCAGAACATGGTGAAGGAACTGGTCATCTCTGGTGTATAGACCCAACAAAGCGGGGTGACACAAGCCCTGAACTTGCCATCAGTCTTGAAAATCCAAACACACCACTTCCGCATCGTCGTCTCCAGGCCGTCGATAAGGAAAACGGAGAGGAGGCATGCCCCAACCCTAACTCAGCAGCTGTTTGGCACTACCCAGGATTTGATGCCGACGGAAACGGGAAACTCGGTTTTGAGGAAACAATGCACCGCACCTGCGGTACGGTTGCAATCAAAAATGGCCTGCTCTTCGTCGCAGATTTTAGTGGGCTTTTTCATTGCCTTGATGTCTTAACTGGAAAACCACATTGGACATACGACATGCTAGCTGCTAGCTGGGGATCTCCTCTCCTTGTTGATGGCAAAGTCTACATCGGTGATGAAGACGGCGACGTTTGCATTTTTGATTTGTCCAAAAAAATGAATCTGATTACCGAAATTAATATGGGTAATAGTGTTTACACCACGCCCATTGTGGCGAACGACACGCTGTACATAGCAAACCGTAGCCACCTTTTTGCAATCAGGGAAGGCGCGGAACCGGTCAAAAAAGCAGACGATAATTAGGAGTGTGGCTTGATAGCGAGATGTTTGCAGACCTTTGTATTGTGCTTTCTTGCCTCTGGATGGCTTGGTTTACTTTCTACAAACAGACAAATTCGTGCTTCCACACCCATCGAGGACAACCAAGCACTTCCTCACCTGCTTGTGGAAGCTAATCGAGTCGTAATTCTCGGTGACTCGATCGCATACAGTGGCCAATGGATTTCATATCTCACATGCTGGATGGAGACCCAGGGTACTGCTGCTCGCGTTATTAACATGGCGATTCCGAGTGAAACTGTATCTGGTCTCTCAGAGAACGGTCACGCCGGTGGAAAATTCCCAAGGCCATTTCTACATGAACGTTTAGATCGAGTACTTCGTATCAGTCGCCCTGATATCGTACTTGCGTGTTACGGAATGAACTGTGGCATCTACCAGCCACTTGATATGAATCGCTTCAAAAAATTCCAAACCGGCATCCTTCGTCTGCATAGAAAAGTTGAGCAAGCTGGAGCACAGATTATTTATCTGACCCCACCGATCTACGATCAACGTCCTGGTAAGCAGGGGCCAGCAGGCTCAGCCGACTACGACACTGTTCTTGAACACTATTCCGAGTGGTTACTCACGAAGCGCAGCAGCGGCTGGAATGTCATTGACGTACATGGCTCGATGAAAAAGTCACTCCGACGAAAACACCTATCGCATCCTGCATTTATTTTTTCTCCAGACACTGTCCATCCCGGAAATGAAGGACATTGGGCTATCTGCAGAGCTATCCTTAACGACTTTGATGTCCCACCAACCTGGGCTCCTGACAGCATTCAAGACATTTTGCCACGTGTCACAAAAAGGCTCGAGATTCTTCGGAACGCATATCTTTCGGCTGCGGGGCACAATCGACCGGGCATTGCTGAAGGACTTCCGATTGATGAAGCCATTACTCAAGCAAATTGCATAACAAAGGCAATCCGTTCAGAGGAATAAGTTCTCCGCAATTATCAGACAAGGATAAAACAGCCCGAAGAATCTCACTACTGACTTTTCGTATCAGTAGAATCACTGCTGCTGGCACGAGCTACTACTTCTTCCGCCACCCAATGGCCATCCACCCATCTTTACGAGCCTCGAGTTGCTCCATCGGAAGTGGACCAGCGGCAGCGAGTTGGTCAGGAAGTTCAAGCGGATCAACCGTGACATTCTCCTTGAAAACCCTACCGAAACGCTTCTGAAGAATTCTTCTCAGCGAAGTTTCAGAAACACTCAGCTTTTTATCACCACCGGGAATAAAACCTGGGGGATAGATTTGAACCTCACCGTCTCGCACCAAACGAATTGTATTAGCGTCCGTTTCAATACGATATGCAACAGAAATATCCATTGCTGGGAATTCACGATCGCCTGACGTATACCGACTTCCACGAACGGTCAGTTTAATTCTGCCGTTGGTAGCATTAATCTCTACAGGCTTTCTTTTTGCGAAAGTAATTGACCATGGTGGCTGATCTGGATCACTCGTTAATGATTCTGGCAATTCACCATCACGCTCTTTTAATTGTTCTTCAACAAACTCTTGAGTGATGGTTCGGCCAGCCAAGGTAATCTCGCTCGCATTGTTAACAAGCGTCTCATGAACTCGCACCGATAAAACAGCATCGCTGTCCGCCTTTGGAGGATTCGTAAAAGCTGCAATCTGATCACGCAAAGCTTTTCTACCAACGACAGTAAGCTTGTCATTGGTCGTGCTCATCCGCAGCAATTCAGGATACCAACCGCGAACTTTGAGTGGCTGACGAAATTTTTGCTCATAGTCTCGTGATGCTTCACGGATTGCATTCGCTGTCTCAGCCTCAAACTCCTTACGGACCTTTTCCTGAGCCCGTCTTCCACTGATAGCCTCAATCTTGGGCTTCATTTCTGAAACTTTTTTTGTCGCAATACGGCGAATGAAATTCTTACCAAATCGGCTTTTTATCCCTAAACCAGTTACTCGCGTTTTTGTCGAAGCCGTTGCAACAGTCTGATCAGCCCATAACCGCTCATCATTGATATAAATTCGCTTTCGAGCAGACAGTTCTGTCACACCTTCGGAGCAGACAGTAACCGGCCCTTTCGTACTCCGCGTATTCGCCAAATTTGTTGCTTGAAATGACAACTGCGTTACCGCCTGCCGCGAAGAAGGAATAAAATCAAGGAATACCATCCCACTGGTATGCCCCGTTCCACGCACAGGTGTTCCTAATACAACTTCATTCACGGGAGACACGCGGTCCACAACACGATTAACTGCTGATGAAAGCAGGCTTTCGTCAACACTCATGAAAAGATTTGGTCGGTCAACAGCGCTTCGAATCCTCGTCACAATTCCAGATGCCTGACGAGACTCTAGCAATCTCGCCAAAAGAGGGCCAACACCGTCGAGAGACTTTGGTGTCTTTTCTTTTGCAGCGTTCTTGATGAGACCATTGAGCTTTTTTATTCTTTTTGTGTATGTCTCTGAAGCTTGATCATTGTTTGCGGCTACAGTGATCTCAATTGCTGCAGCGAGCGCTCGTCGCACCGTGACAAATTGATACATCTCCAACCCATTTTCATCTGCGTTGAAGCGTCGATACAACTTTAACAAGACACTCACATCAAGCTTTTTTCCTGCACGTGCTTGAGTCTCAAGAGCCGACCAATCCAAATAGCTTCGCCAATTAACACCACTCGCACTTCGTGACAGAAGTTTATTCAATGGCCTGAGTGACTCACTGAGATCAGTAGATGCTTCGAGCAGAGCGTTCACATTCGGTTTTTTAAATGGTGGAACTTTCCCAATTGGCTGTTTACTAAAATCAGCAATGTCTGCTGCACCACAGGTTCCAAGAATACTGACGCTGGAAAAAGAGATAACAAAGACAAGGGCAACGTGACGGAGCATTACATTCGCCTGACTGAAAAGGATCGGAAACAGAAACGATTAGGTAGAGTGTAACGATTCTAGGGGATCAAACTCTACAGCAGACTCTACAGCCTGTCCGAGGATTCTATGCATATTTTTCTATCATCGTTGTCAAAAACTGTTGATTTCCTGCATTTCCTCGGGTTTCCAAGGGAAGACCATTGTCGGATTTCGACCTCAACGATTGAATATGTGCGACGACAGAAACATGATTTTAAAGAAATTTTTCCCCGCCAGACAGCAAAACTTTTTGCCATGGTAATAAGTAGTCAATGCCGCCTTGTACAACCAGCCACAATAATTTTCATCTTCGCTTTAAGTTGGCCGTGTTATGCAGATGAGCATCAGACGAACTCATCGCGTTTGATAGTGCAGCAAGGCATCATTGAGATACCGGATTACGAGGAAGCTACAAAAGTTGCAAAAGAAAAATCAGCGATGCTACTGGTGTCAATACGTGCAAAAAATCTAACCAATACCAATGATCTAGTTACTCAACAACTTGCAGACCCTTCTGTCAGAGAAGTTTTTATTAATTCGAAAACACCATGGGTTTTTTGTGAACTTAATTTTGACAAGACTTCAATCACGCTCCTTCATTCAAATTCTCTTCAACAACTCCGTAAAGGACCGGGTATATTTGTAGTTGACTATGCCAACAAGGCGATGCATGGACGAGTCATCTCGGCCCTGCCGCGACAAAATGGTCAGTATTACA
>PKCL01000166.1 GCA_002862165.1 Planctomycetaceae bacterium | reverse complement strand
AAGAGGCAGCCATAGCAACAAACTTTCTTAAACGCTCAATCTCACCATTAAACGGCGTGCCCAACTCTGATGCTTCAACAACAATCGTGACAATATCGAGAGTCTTTGCCAATCGACAACAAGCATCAAATTTTTCGTACAGCTTGCCGTCTTCTGGGGCTGCAAATGACAGAGCAACAGGGCGAAGCCGCTGAAGGTCACTGCAAGCGGCAATTGCAGCATCACTATTCTCAAGCACATCTGCAGGCTGCAGATGGGTACCACCTTCATGTATATCAATTTCAACAGCTGTAAACTCAAGTTCGGCTAGGCGTTCCATTGCCTGATCGAGCGGCAGGTTCGGAAAACATTCGGTACTCACACAGACAAACAAAATGAATCACTCCTAGTAGACGACAAAAAATAAAACTGAATACAATTTTCTAGAAGATGTTAAGTTAGCGATAATTACTAAAAACTGGCAACGTCGAACTGTGACAAGAAGATTTAGTTCGTCTTCCACTTTTGCCAAAGTAGACAAAACTGACCATTTATTAGCTGCTTTATGAACTCAAATGATAAAAATTTTGTTCCTGGAAAAATAATTATGTCTGATGAACGCAATACGGCACACTCGCGTGTCATCCCCGAACAGCCTCGTCACTGGAACCGCTGGAAAGGACGACTGGCATGGATTATCACGGGCATTTCTGTTGTTGTGGCCGTAGGCGCCCTTGGAGCGAATGCAGAATACTTTCAGACAAATCCAAAAGTTATTGAGCACTATCACTCATTAGCAGAGTCAGCACAAGACAAAATTGCGATTGTAGAAATTCGCGGGGCCATTATGGGCGGAGAGGGATTTGCCCGACATCAGTTAGACCAAGTCAAAGCGGACAAAGCGATTCGTGCCATCGTGCTTCGTGTCGACTCACCTGGTGGAACGGTAAGTGGGAGTGATGAGCTTCATTACCGAATCCAGAAGCTAGCTACTGAAAGAAATCTTCCTGTTGTTGTGAGTATGGGTAGTATTGCAGCGAGTGGAGGATATTACGTAGCAATGGCCAACAGCGGCCAAGATGAAATAATTTTTGCTGAACCCTCCACAGTGACCGGCTCTATAGGCGTAATCATTCCCCATTTCGATTTCTCACAAGTGCTTAAACGTTTTGAAATCTCAGACGATTCCATTACGAGTGGTCCACTCAAAGAGATGCTGAGCGTTACGAAAGAAAGATCCCCAGAACTCGCCAAGCGAGAGCGAGGCATCGTTCAAGAGCTTGTTGATGAAATGTTTAATCGGTTCAAAGACATCGTCCGGAAAGGGCGTCCAAAACTCGATGAAAAAGCTATTGAGGACGTTACTACGGGGCAGGTCTTTACAGCACAACAAGCAATCAAGCTTGGACTGATTGATAAAATTGGTTTTCTTGAAGATGCAGTATCGAGAGCCGCAACCCTAGCAGGCTTATCAGAGGATTCTGTACGGGCCGTTCAGTACAAACAACCACGAGGAATATTCGACGATCTTCTTGGCGGTGCCACTCAGGCACGGTCGTTCAACGCACTAGAAATGGTTGTTGAATGGACTACTCCCAGAGCATGGTATCTCTGTTCATGGTGGCCAGCACTTACAACAAATTCTCTCTAAGAAGCATACGTTTGAAGACAACTTCGACCAAGTTCTGCTAGTCGTCTGTAATTATCCACCGCGAAGGATTTTCCAGAACATTCTGAAAGAATTGAATGACACCAGCAGACTGCTGCAGATATAGAATCGAGATCGGCCCGCCTGTCAGCGTAATGTATAACAGCAAGACAGGAGATGAATCCCTGAATACGATCTGACAGATCAGTAAGAATCAATTGCTGCTCAGCCAGTTTTCTGCCGTGTGTCCTGAGGAGACGATCAGTCTCGATACTCGCGGCAACAAGATTGCGACGAGCCTGTATTGCCAGACTTTGAAGTTCACTGTCAAGAAGAGCAGCATCTTCCCTAGGTGGGAAAGATTGCAGGCTTCGTGAAATTCGCCATTGTATCCACCCAAGTAAAGTTCGCTTCGATGCAAGCGGGTGATGCTTTGTGATGCCCTTTAATAATGCCAGTCCAAGCAAATCACTTTCACCCTCATATACCCCAGCGGCAAAATGATCATGAAACGAGTCACCGAGAGGGTGCCCTATAAGAAATGCACGACCCCCATGAATTCCAAGTGCATCAACTGCCGCCTGACGTAGACAACGACTTGCAACAATTTTAGTGAGAATGGCTTCGTATTCTCCGGAGCATTCGTCATCGATTAACGACGCTGACCAACCAGATAATGCTTCGCAGACAAGTTGAGCTGCTGCCATTCTTCCCAGACGTCCAAGCACTAGCTCTCGCGTTTGAATTGGCCGCCCCCAAGTGATTCGTTTTCCAGAATACGAAACTGCTTGCTTCAGCAGTAGGCTGATTGTTCCAGATGCTTGCGCTGCCAACGCGACTCGTCCACGATTGAGTCCATGCCAGACAATTGACATCCCATCTCTTTCTTGGCCATCCGGACCTGTACCAGGATTTAACACACAAGAAGAATCAATCGAAAATTGTTGGAAGTTCAAGGCATTATTGTGGGCGTGCTTCAGTGGGTGAAGTCCATAGCTTTGCAATTTAAAATGTGGTGTATTCGATTGAGGCAGTTGGACTAATACAATAACGGGCTTTTCTTCAAAAAGGGCGAGGAGCTTAACCAGCCGCCCATACGTTGCTCCAGTTATGAACATTTTTGTCCCAGTGAGTAGCAACCGTCTACCGTCACGCTCAAGTCGTGATGAAATTCGATGGAGATCACATCCCGCATCTGGCTCAGTTGCAGCAAAAACGGATAACGGATGACCTTCAGCCAGCTGCGGTGACCAATATTGCTGCTGGTCCTCTGAACCGAATGTTGTGACTGCCGAAACAGCACCAATTGTTGAGTGAACTGATAACAAACCCGCGACAGTAGGATTAATACTGGCTAAACGTGTGACCGCTTGCACAAGTTCACGGAAACTACACCCAGCCCCACCATAAACATGCGGTACAAACAAACCCCACAAGCCTATTTGACCAAGTACTTGCTCGGCAACCTTCGAAAGCTTACCTGTTGGTGGCATTGGTGGATCTATTAACGGAGCATCAGGCATCGAAATAGCTTCATTTTTATCGTAGAGCTCATCAGTATCACGAAGCTTGTCGATGGCTTCTATTGCGTTATCGATGACACCTGATACCTCGCTGGATAATCCTTCCACCATGCGGTCGGCAGCATAGGAAAATCCACTCCCATGCCCCATCGAATTTTTACCTTGCCATAGCGCAGCATTGAGCCAGCCCGTCGTAGATCTATTCTGACTCGCTGAATCTGAGTTCTTTTTTTCCATGTCTTTGATAACACCAACTCGGGGCATTAGCTTTCCCTGAGTGCAATCTGCTTGTCCTTCAAAAAATTTCATATAGCGTGAAAAATTATTCACAATAACACGACGCTTGATTTTGAACGATTCTGTTGCTTCTCCATGTGCGACGTCAAATGGGTGATCAACCAGTACAAATTGTGCCACCCGTAACCGTCTGGGTAAAACTCTCTGATGAATACCTATCGTTCGGGAAAACCACTGTAGAACCTTAGGGTGTGACAACGCTTGACTGCGACTCCAAACACGACAACGAAATCGCTTTAAAAGTTCCCTCACCATGAGTGGCTCAGGTACTATGAAGGCCACAGGCCGGGGAAGGCCTTCACCTGCTACACAAACCTGAGCTACAGCCGGCTCCTCAAGCATCACTGCTTCTACATCAACCGGTGAGAACTTTGTACCATTGGAGAGTGTCAGAATATCATCTATTCGTCCGGTAATTCTCAGTTGTCCATCTCTCTCGATTACGCCGGTATCACCAGTTTCTAACCATGCCGTGTTATCAATTGGAAACTCAGCCCCATCCCTCGCTGGGTCAATCACAGACAACGCCCGACAAGGCGTCCGTATAACGACCTGCCCCATGTCAGAATCCCTATCAGAGATTGCAACCTCTATACCCCGTAAGGAATGCCCGACGGCACCAGTCTGTACGCATCGTGGATTCGATACTGCAACAACAGGGCCAGCCTCAGCCAAACCGTACCCTTCAACAAGTGGTACATCGTGTTGCTGAAAAATTCGAGCAGTCAACTGCCTGAGTGGTGCACCACCAGAGACGCAAACGCGGACTCGCCCTCCTAATGCCTCACAAAGGTTGGTGATTTTCCCTTGCTGAACAGCTCTTGCCAATCGGTCATAGAAAATTGGCACTCCAAGAATTGCAGCTGGAGGTGCTTTTTTACACGCCTCAAGAATACGGCGGCGATCTCGAACAACGTTTAAGGCACCTCCTCGAACAACTGTTGTATAAAGATCTCCGACCCTTGCTAACGCATGACTCTGCGGCAACCACGAAAGCCGAACATCCTCAGGTTCTTCAAGAAATTCTACTGCGGACGCAGCTGCATTCGTGACGAGTGAACGTTGGCTGTGTACAAAACCTTTTGGCCGACCAGTTGTTCCTGACGAAATAAGTATCGCTGCCGGTCCGTCAGGGTCACATCTTTGTAATCGTTCAGCAATACTATGCCGAAGTGAAGCACGGTCTATTCGGTCTGACGACCAATTGACCTGCACCTCAAGCAAGGGCAAGTCCTGTTGAGTGAATGACCGACACCGAATACCACCTGATAAAATTAGTCCACCCGGTTTAAATAACTGAAGATGACGATCCTGTTCTGATTGACTGTCTTCAGCATGGATCGCAACGTGGACAACACCACTGAGAAGGCATCCAAAGTCTACTATCGGCCAAGCGGTAGAATGTGGGCCAATGTGCAGTACCCGATCACCGGCTGTCATGCCAGCGGCTTCGATTCGTTCAGCAACTGCGACTGACTGCGAAAGCAGCTGCCCCCACTTGAGCTTATTCCCGGTTAGAGAATCAATGATTGCCAAATGATCAAAGCTCGTATCACACCGCTGTAGAAGGAGCTCAACCAGTGAGGATGGCATCTGTTCATTCGCCCAACCTCTTGATGAACCTTCAACTGAGGCATGTAAAGTTTTTTCCATACAGTAATCTCAAAAAATTCAAAGCGTTCTATGCAACTGAAGGTAATGTCAAAGACTTCAATACGAACCTTTGTTCTACCAACATTATTTACAATCACGTTTGTTTACAAAGGAAGAACTAAGGGCACAGATGAGCCGAATGGCCTGTGGCATCGGCGGTTAGCATGTGTTTTCTTTAAAGCACTATTCTACCAACTCAAAGATAACTGCTATCCCCTGCCCAAATCCAATACACATTGTGGCCAAACCTAAACGAGCATGTCGGTCACGCATTGTGTGTATAAGTGTTGTAGCAATGCGAACACCACTTGCTCCAAGAGGGTGTCCTATGGCCAGGCTTCCACCATGAATATTCACAACTTCATGATCAAGCTCTAGTTCGTTCATGCAAGCAAGCACCTGAACAGCAAAAGCTTCATTCAATTCAATAATTTCAATTTCTCGTAAATCTAATCCTGAGCGGTGCAAAACTTTACGGGTTGCATAGACCGGCCCCAAGCCCATCAAAGCGGGTGACACTCCGACGACAGCGGTACTCACCACACGAACCAGCGGCGTAAGCCCAAGCCGCCTTGCTGCTGCCTCAGACATTACAACCATTGCTGCTGCTCCGTCGCTAAGCGGCGCGCTTGTAGCAGCAGTAACACTCCCAATCCTCGGCAGAAATGCCGGACTGAGTCGACCCATTGCAGCGAGGCTTGTATCCGATCGGATCGATTGATCTCGATCGACCACAGTGAAGACTCCATCGGTATTCAAACCCGGGCACGCAATGATCTCCTTTTTAAAGAAACCTGTCTCCGTCGCATGGGCAGCCCGGCGATGACTTTCCAATGCGTATTCTTCTTGTAATCTTCGACTTATACCACGACTTGCTGCGAGATACTCAGCTGTCAAACCCATTGAAAGAACCGCCCGACTAGCACCAGAAAAAGCCCCTGGATGAAAGTCAATTTCAGAATCCATCGGAAGGTGCTGCATATGCTCAACCCCTGCAACAACGTGAACGTCTTCCGCCCCAGCCATAATTGAGTGACATGCCTGCGACACACCTTGCAATGATGAACCACAAAGCCGATTGGTAGTTGATGCCGCTGCGCTGGTAGGCAGTCCGGCTAGCAGGCCGATCGAACGAGCTACATTGCCACCCAGTTCGCCTCGTTGCTGGGTCACACCGACAACCACCTCCTCTATTTGGTCTGGGGAAACACAGCTTCTAGCGACCGCTTCCTTGACTACGAATGCACCCAGTTCATCGCCACGAACTTTTCTAAAAATACCTTCAGAAGAATCCGAGCGACCAATTGCAGTTCGGCAACAAGACACAACAACAGGGGTGTTTTCGGGGGAATATTTTGTATTCTTCATTCTTCCCTTTCAAACATTTTTTTGTGAAACAGGCACCC
>PKCL01000305.1 GCA_002862165.1 Planctomycetaceae bacterium | reverse complement strand
TGCAGCGAGAGTTTCAATAAGTACTGCAGTTTGAATTGTCATGTGGAGGCATCCGGCAATTCGAGCTCCGGCAAGAGGCTTTGATTCACTATATTTCTCGCGGAGGGCCATCAGACCTGGCATCTCGTTTTCAGCGAGTTCAATTTCTTTTCGTCCCCATTCGGCCAGGGACATATCAGCAACTTTATATGGCAAACGGGTATCAACTTGGGCCACAGGAACCTCCTCAGACATGGAAAAAATTGCTGGCAGCCGCATGACTGCCGTGTTACGTAACTATTGCAACTGGCTAAATTGTAACGCTTTAACGCACTGCGCACAGTCCGTTTTACTATTGCCGCGTAAGAGAACATGAAACAGCACGGTAGTAGGGTTTAGGAAAAACGACGATTGCCGGGAATGTAGGGGATTAGGCGGCTAGATATCGGCTTGCTCAGAAAAACCTTGTTTTGCCGCAGCGACGAATCGTCGGACTAAAATGGAATTTTTCTGGCCAGGAGATGATTCAACCCCACTCGCTGTGTCAACCGCACTGGCCCGCGTCGTTTGTATTGCAGCAGCGACATTATCCGGTGTGAGTCCACCAGCAAGTGTTGTTGGAATGGATAGCATAGGCACTTCCGCTACGGACTTCCAATCTATGATATTACCAGTCCCGCCAAACGCACCGGTACCCACTCCGCTTGAAACACTGGCGTCGAGTAACGCCATTGCTGGAAGGCATCCGCACGCTGCAGCCGCATCAATCCACTGTCGAGCCGTCGCCAATCGATCCGGATCAACCGAAGGTTCGTCGAGTCGTACTGCTCGAATAACTGGTAACGGCTTCAGTTCATCACAACGCCACGGAGGGTCACTTTTCTCCGGTGGCCCATCGAAAAGTCCATGAAGTTGGATTGCATCAAGACCAATTTGTTCTGCGACCATGAGCATCTCGCTGGAAGGCCGTCCTACGAAAACCCCGATCCGCACAATATCAGAAGGGAGCTTTTGAGAGATTTCAGTAGCTCGCTTGAGATCAAGGCAGCGTGGAGAGCCAGGAATAAAATTCAGACCAATAGCATCAGCTCCTGAAGATGCAATCATCAACGCATCTTCTACAGAGGTGACACCACATATTTTGACCTGAAACATAAAAATCCTCGTAGTCATCAGCAATATTTCAATGCGGACGAACTGCACTGATCCGCAGATTCCGCGTGGGTCGCCTCAGTCGAGTCGATTCACCCAATCGGAAAAGTCTATGCGTTGATCCATCGGTACAGGAAGACACTCGATTCGGTCGACAATAGTCTAGTCCAGTTGGCCTCATCATACTGCTGACACATTAGCGACCTATTCGAACGTGTCGAGCACATCCTAGCAACTATATATATGTCATCACAGAAAAGCTTTTATCCTTTGGCGACTCGTCCCTTCATGACAGTTCCTCGGGTTGGTTCCTTTCACCCATCTCCCGATGCGACGAAGGCTCTCGACGGATTAATACGTGTTATTCGCAGAGCCGAAGGGATTGGTTTACTCGTTGGTCCAACGGGCAGTGGAAAATCCCTGCTGTTATCCTGTCTTCGAGAACGAATCGATGGAGATTACGTCGTCGCCTTGCTTTCAGGAGCTCGCATCTGCACTCGCCGAGGACTCTGGCAGTCAATTTTGTCAGATCTTGGTGAAGCCTATCGTGATCTCGATGAGGAAGAGCTGCGGATTGGACTCGTTGATCGCATTCGTGGGTTGGCGGCCACAGGTTCTGGGCTGGTTGTTCTTGTAGACGAAGCCCACACTCTTCCACGAAGACTTCTGGAAGAATTGCGACTGCTGAGTGGAGTTGTGACTGCCTATCCTGCTGTCCACCTTGTACTCGCTGGCACAATTCGTCTTGAAGAAATGCTTGGTGAATCTGATTTAGAGGGCATTGCTCAGCGAATAGCGGTGCGTGGCTATCTAGAAGCACTCGATTATGAAGAAACATGTCGATACGTTCGCACACAAATGTATTGCGCTGGTCTCGATTGGGATTCGAGGTTTGAGCCAGAATGTGACGCGGTTGTATATTCACTGACAGAGGGTGTTCCTCGACTGATCAATCAACTTTGCGATCAGGCTATTCGGTTGGCTGAGCAGAGGAGCGCAGATGAAGTTGGCAAACAAGATCTTGCAGCTGCGTGGGAAGAAATTCAAAATCTGCCCGCGCCCGCATCGCTGCGAAGTGAAATCTCAGGTGTTGATGTGCCGGAGCAGTCAAATGCATCAATTCCTCAAGCAATAAATCATTTAGAAACTTGTGGGCCTGAGGCAGAGGCAGTTGAAGAGATCTGCTTTGAAGACGAGGCGGAGCCAGCTGTCATTGAATTTGGTGCGCTTGATGGCGATGAATTTGCGCACGACGAGCAGACGGATCGAGAGGCACAAGCCGAAAACTCCACTCTGGCTTTTTCAGAAAGCTCCGCTGCCGAATGTAGCGAGTCCCCGGTGATGAATAAACAGCAACGTGGTACGGAAGATGCACCGTCATCAATTGGGTTTGAAGATTCCCAGCGAGCGACCGAGTTTGCTGTTGAGGCTTTGATCAGAGAAGCACAGGAGGGGCTCGAGAATTTCCCCAGTACAAGCGAGGTGCCAGCAGAATCACCACGCGTACACAATGACAAATTGTGTGTTGGCTCAGATATAGAGCTCGTGTTCGACCCTCCGTTCGATTCAGAAGACGAGGCGAGACGTCCGGACCCATTTGCAGAGTGTTTTGCAGAAGAAGAAGACATTGTTGAACGTTTTGTTATGGAGGGTCCGGATGACTTTCATCGGCACCTTCACGTTGCCAGCCGTGAGGGTCAATCCATGAGTCGTCAGCTTTCAGAAATGGCTTGTGACGTGCCAGCAAAGCATGAGCAGAGTAACGACTGCGTCGAGGCTCCACGCGTTTCGAGTGACGCGCGTTCATTAAAAGATCAAGTACTTACGGGTGAGGGTTCCGAAGGCGAACCAGATGATTCAGATATGGTCATTATTGAAGAGGATCACTACTCTGATGATGAAGTTGGTAATCCAACCGTTGCCGCAGTTCGGCTTAGTGACTACTCACGGCTCTTTGCCCGACTCCGGCGAGGTGGTCGGATGAAATCTTCAAGCTGAGTAATCTCTGCAAAGTGATTTGTTTGCTTTTCATTACAGCGACAAGAAGCAAGCTTTCAATCGTTGGAGTTGTTTCTACCATCTCCTTCATTCGCACTTTGCCCGCTCCGCTACCTGGTAATCTGTGCACAACGGTACTTTTGTGTTGCTATCGCGAACATTGGCCCTTTCACAAATGTTTTGCGGACAAATTGAGAGACAAAACGGGAATGAATATTTCTGGAAAACTCTTTTCAGCCGAGCAAAAACTGCTGAGAAACCCTATTGTGTTGTGCAACTGAAGCCAGATTCGTAAACGAAGGAGACAACAATGAAAACCCAGAAACCATGCGTTGGCATTCTTACCAGCGGTGGTGATTGTCCAGGACTCAATGCAGTTATCAGAGCTGCTGTTCTGGCTTCTGAAAGGCTCGGGTATTCATGCATTGGGTTTTTGCGAGGGTTCGAGGGCCTTGTCGATCCAGTGGAATACATGCCGCTCACTCCGGCAAATACGAACGGTATTTTGACGACAGGTGGAACGATTCTTGGTTCAACAAACAGGGGACAATTCTCAGCAACTGTTGGTGAAAATGATCGTCTTTCTATTGATCGAGGTCTGCTTGGTAGTGTTGCTCGGACGGTACATCAATTAGGGCTTAGTGGATTAATTTGCATTGGGGGTGATGGATCACTCGCAATTGCAGATCAATTTCATCAGTTCGGCATTCCAGTCGTTGGGGTCCCAAAAACAATTGATAACGACCTTGGCGCTACTGCGTTTACATTTGGTTTTGATTCTGCTGTATCTGCAGCGACTGACGCTTTAGACCGACTGCGAACAACTGCAGCGAGTCATGAGCGTATTATGGTACTTGAGGTAATGGGTCGTCACGCCGGCTGGATCGCACTCCACGCTGGTCTTGCTGGGGGAGCTGATGTGATTCTTATCCCTGAAATCTCTTGGGACTTTGACGCTATTTGTCAAAAAATAATGAATCGTGAATCAGTAGGTCGACGGCATACATTAATCGTGGTTGCCGAGGGAGCGACGTTACCAACCGGCGATCTGGTTTGTATGGCACCAACAGAAGTTAACGAACAAGTGAAGCTTGGTGGTATCGGTCAGATTGTTGCAGGGGAAATTGCAAAACGATTAGACAGGCAGACTCGTACTGTTGTTTTGGGGCATTTGCAGCGAGGTGGAAGCCCTACCACTTTTGATCGGGTACTGGCTACAGAATTTGGAGTACTGGCAGTACAGCTCATACAGAAAGGGCGGTTCGGGGAAATGGTATGCTATCGGCCACCAGAAATTGAGAGTGTACCGATCGCTTCTGCGATTAAATTACTCTCGCAAGTTGATCCTCATGGTTCGGCTGTACAAACTGGTCGTGGACTGGGAATAAGTTTTGGGGATACTGGCTGAATCGCAGCAAGAAATCCATTATTCAATTGTGTCAGGAGCAGATCATGGCAGCGAATGATAAGGCGGCAGGGCGAGTTGCAAGCGTGATGCAGGAGAACCGCTTGTTTCCACCACCGCAAGAATTTTCAGGCCGATCACGAATCGGATCAATGAAAGCGTATCAAGCTTTGTATGACGAGGCTGCCAATAACCCCACCAGTTTCTGGGCCGAGCGTGCGCAATCATTGCCGTGGATGAAGCCATACGAGGAGGTTCTTCGATGGAATTCGCCACATGTGGAGTGGTTTGCGGGTGGGCAGACAAATGCTTCAGCTGCATGTGTAGACCAGCATGTTGAAGCCGGATTTGGTGATAAGACTGCAATCGTGTGGGTCGGTGAGCCTACTGGTGACCGACGAACAATCACATTTCGTGAACTCCAAAAAGAAGTCAGCAAAGCAGCTGCAGGCTTATCAAGATTGGGTGTAAAACAAGGTGAAGTTGTTTCTATTTACATGCCAATGACGCCGGAACTCGTCATTGCAATGTTGGCATGTGCAAGAATTGGTGCAGTGCATTCAGTTATTTTTGGTGGTTTTTCAAGCGAAGCCATTGCAGATCGTAATAATGACGCGCAGGCTGTGGCTGTTATCACGGCTGATGGTGGATGGCGTCGAGGAAGTGCCTTGCCACTCAAGGCAAACGTTGATGAAGCTGTCAAAAAATCACCTACAGTGAAACATGTTGTTGTTCTAAAACGAACCGGTCAAGAAGTGACGATGGTCGATGGGCGTGACGTATGGTGGCATGATATGGTCAATGCTGAGTCGGAAGACTTTGCACCGGTGCCGATGGACTCCGAGTCTCCACTTTTTATTCTTTATACGAGTGGTTCAACCGGAAAGCCAAAAGGGATTAAGCACACAACAGCCGGTTATCTTCTGTGGGCCAAAACAACGGCAGAGTGGGTTTTCGACCTGCGCGATGATGATCTGTTCTGGTGTACGGCTGATTGTGGTTGGATAACAGGGCATAGTTACGTCACGTATGGCCCGCTTGCAGCTGGCGTTGGAATTCTTATTTATGAAGGCGCACCAGACGCTCCCCACCAAGGACGTTTCTGGGAGATTATCGAAGAAGAAAAACCAACTATTTTTTACACAGCTCCAACCGCTATACGGGCGTTTATGAAATGGGGCCCTGAGCATATCGAGGGCAAAGATCTATCCAGCCTTCGTTTGCTTGGCACGGTTGGAGAAGGCATTAATCCTGAAGCATGGATGTGGTACCACGAGACAATTGGTGGCGAGCGTTGCCCTATCGTTGATACGTGGTGGCAAACAGAGACGGGTGGAATCATGATGAGCCCGCTTCCTGGTTGTATTCCTACGAAACCAGGTAGCTGCACGTTGCCGCTGCCAGGAGTGTGTCCAGAAATTGTTGATGCCTCTGGTGAGCCAGTTGAACCGGGTGAAGGTGGCTGGCTTGTGATGACAAAGCCATGGCCTGGAATGCTCCGTGGAATCTGGGGAGACGAAGAACGTTTTGTAGAAACATATTGGGAACGGGTTCCAGGAAAGTACCTTGCTGGTGATAACGCAAGGCAGGATCAGGATGGCTACTATTGGATTATGGGCCGTATAGACGACGTACTCAACGTTGCTGGCCATCGGCTTTCGACAATTGAAATTGAAAGTGCGTTGGTAAGTCATTCTTGTGTTGCAGAGGCAGCAGCTGTTGGACGTCCGCATGACGTGAAAGGCGAAGCCATTTCAGTTTTTGTCACCCTGAAGTCTGGCGAGCCAGATGAAGCATTAAAAAAAGAGTTGCGGCAGCACGTTCGTCAGCAGATCGGTGCGATTGCGTCACCAGATGACGTTCACTTTACGGCGACCCTTCCGAAGACACGTAGTGGCAAAATTATGCGACGCCTTCTGCGAGACATAGCTGCAGGACGCGAAACAGTAGGTGATACGACAACGCTCGAGGATTACACCGTGCTAGCAGATCTTCGCAGCAGCGATGAATAAACGCTGACTAGATAAC
>PKCL01000288.1 GCA_002862165.1 Planctomycetaceae bacterium | reverse complement strand
AAAGGATCTGCCACTCGAAAAAAAAGTTGAAGTCGTTGCACGTTCTTCTTTTGACGCACTTGAGCCATGGGACCGAGAATTAACGGCATACGAAGAAGCAGGTGGGTCTCTCAAGGATCTCGGAAAGAATATTCATGATAAAGGAATCTTTGTTCCGAGTGTCATTGGTCTATGGGGAAGTCTTGGGAACACGAAAGAAGACTTTGAATCTCGGCTTGAAGAACACCACACAAGACTTCGTATGATTCGTGACATTGGTTCGGAGCATGTTCAAATCATTCCTGATTTACAAAAACGAGAGACTTTTACTAAGGAGATTGGCGCCTGGTGCTACCGGCGAATCAGTGAAATCGCACTAAATGATTATGGCCTCAAAACAGGCATCATCTTTCTCAATGCCGTGCCGCAACTCAAAACAATGTCTGATGCCGTTGATGTTGGCATGATGTCAGGATGGCCAGACGCAAAGATTATTCCTGACACATATCACAATTTTCACGGTGGTACAGAAACAAATGCTTTGCGCATGTTGAATCCAAATGCAATCGCAATCTTTCAGTTTGCTGATTCACCGGAGGGACTAGAACCCCAAGACACCTGGTGTGATGAAAAGCGAGTCCTACCAGGCGATGGGATTCTTCCACTGGTTGAACAACTGAGAATTCTTTATGAGATTGGATATACCGGGTGCGTTTCCCTTGAACTCTATAACCCGATCTATCGCAAACGTGAACCCAACGAATTCCTCAAGGAAGCTCACCAGAAAACTCTGGGCATTATCAAACAGGCCGTACCCCATACACAAGAGTGACTCTTCCTCAGGCATTTCTAAAAATGCTTTGAGCCAGATCAGTTGCATAACCAAAGACGGGCTACACTCTTCTATCTATTCAGGAAACTGATGCCTTCCGGACTTTGCTGCCTTATACACCTCTCGCGTATCCATCGCCGCTCCCGGGTCTCCCTGAGACTGCATCCACGCTTGCAACACATCTTGAAGGTGTTTCACTATTTCTTTGTATTCCGGCTGCCCGGCAAGATTTTCCATTTCATACGGATCATCAACTGCGTTATAGAACGTGACAGCAGGACGTGTCGTGTAGCGATTGATTAACCGATACGTCCTATCATCTTGCCAACAATCCCTCATCCATGTTGACCAGTATTTTCTTTCGATTTGATCTCGTTCGGTCATTCCCATGAGATGCTTCTCAACATATGCATTCTGATGTCTCAAATTCAGCACCAATCGGTATGTTCCATCACTAATCGATCGAATCGGATACGGAGGACCCTCTGGATAGTTATTATGCAATCCATACACATATTTTCGCTTTGAAGGCTTGCTGTCTTTGAGACTTGGAAGGAAGCTCATACCGTCACACTTTTTTTGAATACTGGATTCACTTTCACCATTCACATCAAGCAGTGTCGGAACAACGTCGGCATACTGTACTAATGCATCGGTCCTGCCTGGCTTGATCATGCCAGGCCACGAAGCAATCAAGGCTGTGTGAACACCCGTATTCCAATTTGTCCATTTGTTACCCGGAAACTGTGAGCCCTGCTCAGATGTAAAAAACACAAGCGTCTCATCACGCTTCCCTGTGGCATCGAGCACACCAAGAATGTCACCCACTTGGCTGTCCATATATGTAATTTCCGCAAGATAGCGAGAAAAACAGGTCCGAGTCTCTGGTGTATCAGCAATATTTTCTGGCAATTCAATGGCTGCTGGTGGATATGCAGACGGATCACCCATGACCCAAGGCACATGCGGATCAACGAGCGCTACAACAAGACAGAATGGATCACGAGAGTTGCGACCCATAAACTCTTTGATGCCATCGAGGCTATGAGTCTTCGTTGGGTTTTTGACACAACTTTTTTCAAAACCATCAACTATTTCAAAAGGAAAGACTGATTTTGGTTTGACGTGTATCTTGCCGCTTATTCCAACACGGTATCCATACGGCTCTAAATACTGCGGAAGGCTACGAACACCAGCACGACTTGAGGAATGGTTGTATGCACTTCCATTAGCAACTGGATATTTTCCTGTAAACAATTCTGACCGACATGGCTGGCACATCGCTTCACAAAGATATGCCCGATCAAACACCAAACCACCTGCCGCCAATTGGTTAATATGTGGCGTCTGAGCTGTTTTTCCTCCGTAGAGTGACAGGTCGTTATACGTGCAGTCATCGGCCATGATGATCAACACATTTGGGCTTTTCCGGTCGGCTGCTAGCACCACGAGACTACTGAAAAAAATGACTGCGACGCTTAGTGTTTTACAAATTGATTGCATGCAGGAGCCTCCCAAAGTCTTCCATCTTACGTTCCTTTTATCTTACGTTAGAGTACGTTGGTTACCACAGTAGAAATTGTCTGAAAATCTGATACACCAACAGGCCCTTCAATTATGCGTCTATGCACTCCATATTTCTTTTGCGGTCTCATCCTTTGTGTATATCTTTCCAACCAGTGTGCTGCAGAAGAACCCACACCTATGAAACTTGAAAAACTCTACGAGGAACAAACTGTCTCTATCGAAGAAGATGGTCACGATGTTTCTTTTAGATATCGCCTCTTTCGACCTGAGTCAGCAGACTCGCAGAAAAAGTTTCCTCTTGTCTTGTTTTTTCATGGTGCCGGAGAACGTGGATCAGACAATCTGAATCAACTCAAGTATTTCCCAACGTGGATGACAACCGAGCCCCTCCTAGATAAATATCCGTGCTTTATTCTCGCACCTCAGTGCCGAGAAGGATATCGATGGTCAGCGGTAGACATGACAACCGACATGGAAGCCGCTCTGAAAGCGCTCGACCATGTCATCGAAACAGAAGCAATTGATACTGATCAGATTCTTGTCACCGGACTTTCAATGGGTGGTGCCGCCACGTGGGAAGTTGCCATGCGACTACCAGAAAGAATTGCTGCAGCAGTTCCAGTCTGTGGCAAGAGTGAAGAGCAGTATGCAGAACTCGCAAAGGATGTACCTCTTTGGGTAGTCCATGGAGATGCTGATAAAGTGATCCCCGTAGACTGTTCACGCTCTATGGTTGCTGCAGTAAAGGAAGCCGGTGGAAATCCGAAATACACAGAACTCCCTGGCGTCGGCCATGATTCTTGGACCGCTGCATATCATGACAAAGAAATACTTGATTGGTTCTTCAGGCAGCACCGCTAAAGAACAGGCTGTAGCAAGCCACCGTGCTTTGTTGTTTACGACCGGTTCTGTTCAACACTCTGAATGAGTCCATCGCGAAGGGTTATGACGGTCTTCGCTCTCTTGGCAATATCTGGTTCATGGGTCACCATCACAATGGTTCTGCCAGTGTTATTCAGCACATCGAGCAGTTCCATAATCTCATTTGATGTTGCAGTATCAAGATTTCCTGTGGGTTCATCTGCAAGTATTACATGAGGGTTATTGACTAGTGCACGAGCAATTGCAACTCGTTGCTGCTGTCCACCAGAGAGCTGGCTTGGTCGATGGTCAAGACGACCAGCAAGCCCGACAAGCGTTGCAAGCTTTGTACTCAGCTCACGACCATCAGGACGAACTGGGATCTGATACGACAACGGTACCATGATGTTTTCGACCACACTGAGTTGCTGTATCAGGTTGTATGACTGAAAAACAAAACCAAGGTAACGACCACGAACTCGTGATAAGTCTTCGTCACTCAGGGTCGCAACATCATGACCACCGAGCAAATACTGACCGGACGTTGGCCTATCAAGACAGCCAAGCAAATTTAAAAGAGTACTTTTCCCAGAACCTGATGTGCCCATAATTGCGACAAAGTCACCTTGTTTGAATTCAAGGGAGACACCCGCAAGCGCTTTGACATCCTGTCCACCGAGTCGATAGACCTTGGTCACATCACGTACCATGGCAACGCGGACAGGTTCTGGCACCTCCTCCTCAGCTTTACTCATGACGCAGTGCCTCGATTGGATCCATGTTGGCAGCCCGCTGCGCTGGGTAAATACCAAATACGATGCCAACACCAACTGAAATACCAAACGCTGCAATAATCGACCAAGGAGCTAGTCTCGGCTCAAGTTGATGAATTGTTGGTGGCAAGGTTGACCAGACATCGGGCAGAAAGCTTTCAATAGCAAGCCGAACACCCTGAACAGTTGGCCCACAAAGAAAGCCGACTGCAACGCCCAAAAGCCCGCCGGTACCGGAAAGCACAACAGTTTCCCAGAGAAACTGCTGAACAATTTCTCCTTTTGTTGCACCCAAAGCACGCCTGATACCAATTTCTCTCGTTCGCTCTGTAACTGTGGCAAGCATTATATTCATGATGCCAATGCCACCAACGACCAACGATATCCCAGCTATTAAAAGTAAGAGAACATTGAACATCATCCGCAACGTTTCGGCTTGCTCAAGCAACTCTTTTGGGACAACAACAGCGTAATCGAGTGTTTTGTGATATCGACTGAGCAACGCACGAATAATATCGGCCGAGGTATCAACTGATGCAACATCGTCCACAACAGCAGTAATTTGATTCAGTTCGATCGTTTCGTTCTGAAAAGTACCTCCACGAACAGTAATCACACGATCACCTATGCGTTTCTGAAACGTATTAAGTGGGATATACACATCACGGTTGTACTGCCTCGCTGAAAAACTTCCTCCGATAGCAGCAGCGGCTGTTCGGTCTTGCGCAACACCAACAACAACATAAAACTCTGTACCAATCTGAATAGCTCGGCCCAGTGGATCCTGAATTGGAAACAGACGTTCAGCAACGTCATGCGCTAATACCACTACATTTTCAAGGCCTCGTAGATCTGACGCCGCAAGCGGTCGACCCCGAGCGACAGGAAGACGGTTGATAGAAAAATATTCGGGAGTGCAGCCGATCACCTGGGCTGGAACAACATATTCATCACGACGCACATCTCGACTAATTTCGCGCATTGGTACTGCCGCAGAAATTGTCGGAATATTGGTAATGATGCGGTCATAATCCGAACGTAATAACCCATAGGCAATCCCGGAACGACTGCCGCTGTCACTGTTGGCCTCTTCTGATGGCTTGATCGTTCGAATGATGATGCTTGTTGCACCGAGATCTTTAATTTGCTGCTGCGCCTGATAGCTCACACCTTCACCCATGGCAACGAGCCAAATCACAGCAGTCACACCAATAAGAATGCCCAGGACGGCAAGTGCTGATCGAAGCTTATGAAGCATCAGGCTGCGGAAGCCAAGTATGAGCTGCTGAATGACGTTCATGCGTCGATTTCACTCTCCACAGGGTCGAGCTATCACAAAGATTGCGTGTCTCTCACGTAGATAAGGCGTGCGCTTTTACACTATTTATTTTCTTCAGGCCGACCCGACCACTCCGAACGCTGTTCCTGTTCACGTGAAAGCGATGCTCCAAGCACTGTTCCCGGATTTAAGAATACCTGTTCGCCTTCCTCAAGACCCTCAACGATTTCTATGAATCGATCATCACTTTTTCCAAGCGTGACAACTCGTCTTTCGAATCCCTCTCCGTCTCGTATAGCACAAATAAATTCTTCTCCGTCTTCGATCACAGCAGCAACCGGTACTGCAATCACATCCTTAAGGTCTGAAACAATTATTGTCGCCTCAGCAGTAAATCCAGGCCGCAGCGTTTCAGAATTTTTATTAATTCGTACACCGACAATATATTTTTTCGCTGTTGAAAACCAGTTGGACTCTGGTCGATTTGCGACTGACGTCACCACACCTGGAAATTTTAGATCTTGAACTCGCACAATCGCGGGCATTCCTAGTGTAATTTCATCGACTTTTGACTCATGAACCTCAACATCTGCTCGCATCCTTGTAAGGTCCGGTAATTGCAAGATGACCTGCCGCTCTTTGACTACAAGGCCTTCCTTGATTTCAGTTTCACGATCTCTTGATCGTGTGTTGGCATAAATAACAAGACCATCTTGCGGTGCCTTGATCGTGCACTTTTCAAGTTCACTTTCGAGTCTTTCGAGTTTAAGGCGTTCAAGTCCAAGTGCTGCTTTTTCACTTTCAAGCCGAGCCTCTGCAGCATCTCGAATGCTCTCAAGCTCAGTAGTCATCTTTGGCTTCGTATACTTCGTCAAAACTTCAAGTGCTATCTTTGCCGTACCTAAGTCAAGTTCTGCACGTGCTAAAGCCGATTTCTGTGCTTCAAGTTGCTGCGGTGTGATGTAGCCTTTCCGAAACATTCGTTCGCCATACGCCAAGGTATTCTGTGTTGCCTGAAGACGCTCTGTAGCAGCCGTTACGTTTGACTCAGCAGTTCGGAGATCTTTTCTGAAAAGACCCTCTCGATATTCTTCAACTGCGATTTTTCCAGCGGCGTAATCTTTATCTGCCTGTATCATCAAAGCTCTTGCTTTTTCAAAAGCTATTTTTTGAGCCGTTGCATGTTCTATTAAAACGTATGCATCAAGTTTCACAATCTCCATGCCCTCAGTCACTCGAGAACCATCATCAACAAGCCATATAATTGTGGCTCCACCAACGACATCACACGTAATATCAACATTTTCATCACTGACTAAACTGCCCTCTTCGGTGACGGTGATTTCCAAATCCCTTCGCTCGACTGTAAACAAAGGCATATTTGAAAAATCAGCCGTTTGGTTTGAATCTGGCAAAAACTCAAG
>PKCL01000286.1 GCA_002862165.1 Planctomycetaceae bacterium | reverse complement strand
GTGATAGCTGATCGGGGAATTCGTGAAGTAAGTGAAGGGGCAGAGCTGCTTGTTGCGTTACTCAAGCTTGTTGGTTCAAGGTGTTCTGTTGAAGACATGCTCGGTGTGGCGACGCATCATCTGGTTCGAACTCATTATGATATCGATGACAATACATTAGAAGTCTGGAAACGCTGTGTTGAACGTACACGTATTCGCTGGGGTATTGATGGGCCGCGTCGAAAGCGAGACGGACTGGATCAGCCAGAGTTAGCGGCACATACATGGTGGCAGGGTTTAGAGAGAATGTTGCTAGGCATTCTGCTTCCAGATGGTACGCCAGAAGTTGTACTCGGCGGTATTGTACCTTTGACTGGTGTGGATACTTCGGATATCGAATCACTTGCACCACTTTTATCAATTGTACGTGTGATTGATTCCTTCGATCGTCTTGTTACGAATAACCATTCAGTACGTGATTGGTGTGACTACATCGAGCAAGCATTAATTCAGCTCGTTGGGGATGATACGGATGAGTTGGAAGTTGCAGTCAATGAACTTGAGCACTTGCGCCGATGTGCAACTGAAACCAGAGTGCCGTATCATGATATAAAAACTATTCTAGTAACAACCTTGACGGCTGCAGTTGGTCACCAGCCGCTGCGTACTGGTGCGATCACCGCAACTTCTATGATTCCACTTCGTGCAGTTCCGTTTCGAGTAATATGCGTTGCAGGATTTGATGAAGATGCTGGTGAACTATCTATAAATGATAGTGATGACCTTGTTGAACGGCAGCAACTACTAGGTGATAGTGATCCACGAATCAATGTTCGCCGTAGCTTTCTAGACTGTGTTATGGCAGCCAGCGACCAATTAGTAATAACATGCACCGGCATGAGTGTGTCTACAAATGTGAGTTTGCCTCTGATAACACCGCTTGCTGAATTTGTTGATTTTGTAGGCCGGCATGGTGTGCCCCTTCAGACAAGAGATGGTGAGGAATATAGCGATATCGAAGTGTTTCATCCTCGACATGCATGTAGCCATGAAAACTTTGAAATGCATGGTATCCGGCCAGACACAGTATGGAGTCATGATCGAAAAGCGTTACATGTTGCAAAAGTATTGGGAGCAACACCTCAACCTGTACCGCTCAGGTCTACATCACCACCACCCCGGACACTCCTTGAATTAACCGCGCTTGCGGCATTTATGCATGACCCACTGTGGCCATTTGTACGTGAAACACTGGCGATTAATCCGTGGCGAAATGACGACATTGAAATCCCTGCGACTCTGCCACTTGTGCTATCGCAGTCTGAGCAACGTGAATTGCGAGATAATTATATACATCAGTTTCTCAACGGTGATCAGAGTAAAGAGTTTGAAAATATTTGGATCGAGTCTGTTCAAGCAGATGGTGATGTTCCGATTTGGGGTTTTGGTGAGGCTGTTATACAGGAAATCACGGCATTTACTGAGGCAGTCGTTCAACAGACAAACGAAGATGGACTGTCGCTTATAGATAGACAGGCCGAAATGGTTCGTGTCGAAGTCAACAATGTACAGATTTCAGGCACGCTTCAATTCAGCAAGAATGATTCTACATCACTCATTTTTCTTTCCCCGGGTGCAAAGACGACGGCACAATTTCAGAGGCCCAAGTATCTTGCTCTAGGACAATTGCTTTTGGCGACCGCTGCAGGTCTACCGATAACACGTGCCTGTGTTTACAGTCAGCATGAAAAGTGGTCACCCAATGCAGTTGATGCGAAGGGGAAACCTCGTAAAGCCGTTATGGTTCGTGAAGTTATGCTCGACACGAGTATTAATAGGCGAAGTGCAAAAAATCTTTTGGGAAATTTGTCTGATCTCTATCAGCAGGCAGCAGCAAGCGCCTATAGCAGTTTTGGTAAGGCTGCTGCGGAATATCTGAGTGATCAAAACAAATCAAAAAAAACTTTTAATTCTTTTGTTGCTCACCAATCTTTTGAAAAAACTCTTGAAGTAGTCGTCCATGGTCGAGGTCCCATCTTCGACAATGTTTTTTTAGATCATGAACGACATGAGAAGTTTTTTAAGCCATACGTTGCCCTCACGCATTTTAAACCACGAACCAATATTTATTCACCAGAATGAAACTTGACCTGACTAATGATCAGATTCGTAACGGCATGATCGTTGAGGCGAGTGCTGGTACGGGAAAGACATATGCCGTTGCTGCACTCGTGGCCCGGGAATTAGCTCTCCGTGATGACCTACGCATTGGCAATATCCTCATAACAACGTTCACCCGTAATGCGGCAATGGAGTTGCGGCATCGAATTCGACAGCGACTCATTTCAACTGTAGCAGATCTACGGGGTGGAGGTTCTCATTCAACTGATGCGGTTACTGATTTATTATTCGATATCGATGAGCCAGAACGACTGAAGCGAGCGTTCCGTCTCGAACGATCTTTGGTTGAATTCGACACAGCAACAATTTCAACAATTCACGGTGTCTGTAGTCGGGTGCTTAGGACAGCAGGTGTTGATCTTGAAACAGTAGTTGATGCTGAGGAAACGAATCGCATTGTAAGCGAAGTTGTAAATGATCAGATTGTGAGCGCTGCTGCATTGGGACTACGTTGGGACGAGGTGACATTACGATCATGTTTGACAACATTATTAAGTGATCCTTTTCTTGAAATGTGGTTTGATGAAAAAGAGATAGCTGATCAAGGGGTGATAGATCATCTTCAGAATCTTAAAGAGTTGCTAGCCAAATGCGTACAACGCGTCCACAATATGATGGCAGCAACACCAGATTCAAATGACCTTTTGCGACGTGCATGTGACCTTGTAAAAGATTCACAATCTGTTGTAGTAAAAAGATTACGACAACGTTTTTTAGTAGCAATCGTTGATGAGGCACAGGATACAGATCGTCTGCAGTGGGAGTTTTTTACACGGCTGTTTCCAGGCGATGATAAAAGATCATTAGTAAGTGTGGGTGATCCGAAGCAGGCTATTTATAGTTTTCGTGGTGCTGACGTGCAGGCGTACGTTAATTTTACGAAGAAAGGAAAAAATCATCGAACTCTTTCCACAAACTGGCGTTCCGATCAGCCCCTTGTGGAATGTCTCAATGAAGTATTTTCAGAAACAAGCTTTGGAGAAGGGATCGCATATAGCCACGTTACTGCTTCGAGTAATCACCAGACATCATGTCTGGTAGGGGATATAGAACCCCTTGAGATGATTCATGCAGGCGAGACAGACAGCCAACAATCACTCGTCGAGCCGGCTGTTAGAAAAGTCATTCACTTGTTGGATCAGGTGCAATTAAATCTTCCTTATGCGACGGCAGCACGAGCTTTGGTGCCCAGTGATATTTGCATCCTGACCCGTACAGCAAGTGTAAGTCGTATGATTGAGCGGCGACTTGCTCAAGTAGGTATTCCAGCAGTGAGTGGTGGTACAAGCAGCGTGATGACTGGCCGTATGGCATTTGATCTACGGCTTCTTCTGGAGGCTATTGAGAAGCCAGCAAGCAATGGGCATATACGGAGGGCAGCAGCAACATGTTTTTTTGGCTACGCACTATCGGAGAGTGGTCTTCTTGACGATGCTTCCATGAATCAGGTGCAGGAAGAGCTAATGAAGCTCTCGGTTGTACTCGTGCGTCATGGTATCGCGGCTTTTGGCGTGGCGATTGAACAAGAAGTGTCCATGATGGAGCGTGTTGTTGCTGGTTCGGACGGTGAACGAAATCTCACAGATTTCCTTCATGTTCTTGAAGCACTTGATGCAATTGGCCCATCTGGTGGGTGTAGTCCTCAGCAGGCTGTCGAAACAATTGTTCGCCTGTCAAAGAAAGACCCGAGACATGATCTTGTCAGTCGTCGCATTGAAAGTGATGCTGATGCAGTACGAGTACTCACAATGCATTCGGCGAAGGGGCTGCAGTTTCGATGCGTCATTGTGGCAGATCTTTGGAAGCCAGCGATAAAAAATGTGTATGCTAAATCCTATCCGACTATTTTCTATGATGATGATGGCAGACGCAAAGTGGATATAGGTTTTGCTGTTGAAAGAGCATCAATAACCGCACGGCAGCGACAGCATGAGGCCGAAGATCAGGAAGCAAAAAGACTTTTTTATGTAGCTGCTACTCGAGCAGAACACTATTTAGGAATCTTGATAGCTGATGGCAAAGTACCAAGCATTATCAACCAGTCGTTTTCATTTCCGGATACATATGTTTACTCAAGCGACCTACCAGGACAGCTTGAACGCAATCTGAAGACAGCAACATCTCCAAATGGTATGACCAATGCTGCTTTGCCCCCTGTAATGCGTTTTTCACGGAGAATGTCCTTTAGTAGCATCGTTGCTACCCGTAGTTATGAAAATATCTACCGACCAGAACGTGGTGGGTATGACGAGCACACTATGCAAACTACGAGTCAACCATTGTTGTCTCAATCTGACAACACGGCAGGTCAGCAGGTCATAGATTTCCCAGCGGGTGTACTTGTTGGTAGCACTATTCATCAAATATTCGAAGAGATAGATACGACGATTGTTCCTCTTGAGGATGAAATCAAACGAATTGTAAAGGATAAAATATCCAACGGGAAACTTAGGCATTTTGGTGAAAACCTTTGCAAGATGGTGCAAGAAACACTGACAACACCACTTGGTGGGCCCTTTGGAAATGATCGTTTAGTAGATATCCCACCGTCACACTGTATACCTGAGATGGGTTTTGAAATGGGACTGGGGGGGCAGCAAAAAAATATAAAAGTGTCTGCTGTAGGAAAAGTACTTAAGGACTACTTGTCACCTCAAGATTCTCTCGCAAACTATGCTGAGATACTTTGTGGGCCAGCTTTTGAAATACCATTAGGTAGCCTTCTCACTGGATCAGTTGATGCGGTGCTCGGGTTACCGGGCAGTCGATCGGATCAACCAAGACTGGCAATTTGTGACTACAAAAGCAATCGCTTGCATACGGCTGGAATGGAAAATCCTTTACAAGCCTATGCACCAGAACGAATTGTTCAGGCGATGGAAAGCCATCATTATCCATTGCAGGCAATTCTTTACGGGACAGCTCTCTATAGAATGTTGAGATGGCGACTGCCCCAGGCAAATCCAAATCAATGTATTGTTGGTATTGCCTACACATTTACGCGTGGCATGAAAGGGGCAGATACACCAATAGATAATGAGGGAAGAAGGTATGGTGTTTTTACGTGGAGGGCACCGGAAGGACTCTGGCAGGAACTCAGTGACCTACTTGCAGGGAAAAATGAGGAAACTCCATGATGCCACCTCCTGAATTGCAAGTATATAGAAAGTTTGGAGTTATCGGACGTGAAGATATCGCGGCAGCTACTGTGTTGGTATCAATAGCCAATCGAGATCGTGCAGAACAGCCGAGTCTTCTTGCCTGGGTGGGGTTTTGTCTTGCACTTCGGAGTGTCCGGGACGGTCACACATGTGTTAATTTTGATAATATTAGAGAGTGGGCTGGTGGAATTGAAATTGGTGCCGCTGACGTACCGGACTGGCCATTACAGCCAGACATCTGGCTCGATTCCTTACAGGCTGTGAAGTCACTTGTTGGTGGTTCGAAAGATAGACGGCCGTTCATCATCGATGGTCAACGACTGTATCTTGCAAGAGCACTCGCAGAAGAGCAGGATATCGCATCGGTTTTAATCCGCGATTCATGCCGCCAAGTACATGTCTTGCTTGGTGGACCAGGAACTGGCAAAACAACCAAAATTGCGCAGGATTTAGTGGAGCGATTTTCTAGTCTTAGCGCGAAGGAATCTTGGCCGAGATTAGGCCTCGCTGCGCCAACAGGTAAAGCGGCATCACGAATGACTGATGTGCTGCGTCACCGATGTTTAGAGCTTGGTGCTTCATCGAGCGTCATAACTGCTGTAACGGCGGAACCAGCTCGGACGGTCCATAAGCTATTAGATTACAACCCATCTCGAGTACAACCATTTCGATATCATGTGGGGAATCGCTTACCATACGATTTGGTTATTGTTGATGAAGCATCCATGCTATCAAGTTCGTTGATGTATCATCTACTTACTGCTCTTGCAGATGATGCAGAAGTTATTCTTGTAGGTGATCCCGATCAGCTTGCCAGTGTTGATGCCGGAACAGTTCTCGGAGATATCGCTGGATTTCGCTCAGAACGTTATAAGAAGCACCCACTTCATAACAAAATTGCAGAATTGACGACTGTCCATCGTGCGAAAGATGCACCGGGTATTAAGGCTCTGGCAGAGTCAATTCGAGCAGGCGATGTTTCTCGAACACGAGCTGTTCTTGAGGCAGGTCATACTGATGTTCAATGGATTGAACCGACAAATGGGCCCGCAGTGGAGGGACTGGTAGCCGAGATTGTTAATCATGCAGAGCGTTTGCAAAGTGTTGCAGAGCTTCGTGATCTCGATAACACGCTTGTGATACAGCAGGAATTGCAGGTCCTTTGTGCTCACCGAGAAGGGTTTTCAGGGGTGACGCAATGGAACGCTCGTGTCGAGTCAAAGCTTGGAATTACGCAGGCAATGCCTTGGTATATAGGGCAACCAATAATGATTACTCGAAATTGTCGGTCACTTGCACTTTTTAATGGTGATGTTGGAGTTATCGTAGCTTCATCCAGTAGGAACAATCATTTC
>PKCL01000290.1 GCA_002862165.1 Planctomycetaceae bacterium | reverse complement strand
CTCGAGCTTTGCGAAGATTTGATGGAGGGCGTCGCGTTGCATGGGTTGAACTTGTTGATGAAGACTTTGCTGGACAAGGCGGTGATCCAAATGAAGCAGAAATTTTTTATGAATTGAGAAATGGTTTAGTCAAAGTTGCTTATCCTGTTTACGTCGATGGGACTGAGATTTCGAGAAGTGGGCTTTTGCCGGATGCGTTTGGTGATGGAACTTCTTATGGTGTCAACCGCCGTAGAGAATTGGCCTCTTTAATTCGTTCTGATCCACTGTTTCCCAAAGCCCTTGTGAACCGCATCTGGGCATATTTTCTTGGTTATGGATTTACTAGACCAATCGATGATTTCGGTGGTCATAATCCACCATCACACCCTGCTTTACTTGAGGGACTTGCCCAACGTTTTACTGAATACAGTTATGATTTGAAGTCACTGATGCGTTGGATTGTGTTGTCAAAGCCATACAGTCTTTCCAGTCGCATGGCGTCAGGGAATGAGAAAGATGTGCCTGGTTCTGGTGAGCCGCCATACTTCAGCCGGTTTTATGTCAGACAAATAGAGCCGGAACAACTATATGATTCCTTGATGGTGGCCACTAAAGCAAACGGTGTCGAGAATTTAGATCGCCAAGATCGCTGGCTGTCGCAGTTTGTAATTGCATTCGGTACAGATGAGGGGGACTCCAGTACGACATTTAATGGAACAATTCCTCAGATACTCATGTTATTTAATGGTGACCTCGTGCAGTCGGCTACGTCACTTGATAAAGATGGATTTCTCGACCAAGTGATGGTGGCAAATAGAAAAAATCAAGACAGGATTAACGCTCTTTACGTAGCAGCACTTTCGAGGTGGCCATCGTCAATTGAATTACGATATGCGAATCAACTATTACTTGCTCGGCAGGGGCAGGCGAAAGAGGCATTGCAGGATATATGGTGGGCATTACTCAATTCTAATGAATTTATTTTGAATCACTAACAGGTGTAGGTGTTGTATGAATGAGAAAAAGTGTCACGGTCTGGCGTGCAGCGAGACCAGTCGCAGACATTTCATGTCGCATCTTGGTGGGCTGGCGGCTCTTTCAGCTCCCTTTGCATCATTTGCAAACTCGTTGGTTGCTAACGCCGAGGACCTTAAGAAACGTCAGAAGTCCGCCATACTTCTCTGGATGGGTGGAGGTCCAAGTACGATGGACATCTGGGACCTCAAGCCAGGTCAGGCAACAGGCGGACCATTTAAGCAAATCTCAACATCGGTTGACGGCATTGCAATCAGCGAACATATGCCAATGACAGCTCGACAGATGCATCATCTCTCAATTGTTCGTTCGATGAGTACGCGAGAGGCTGATCACCAAAGAGGTCGTTACTATATGCATACAGGGTTCGTGCCAAATCCCAATGTAGAACATCCTAGCTATGGGTCCGTGATTGCCCACGAACTGGCGGGTACAATCGAATCACTTGAGATTCCGCCATTCGTATCAGTTGGTGGTGGCAGTGTATCGCCAGGGTTTCTGGGTACGGCTTGGGCGCCTTTTGTTGTGAGCTCTCAAGGGGATGTTAAAAACCTCGAGTCATCAGTATCTCGGGAGCGACTTGTAAGTCGGCTTCAGATGCTTGGTGCAATTGAGAACCGATTTATCGGTGAAAAGAGAGGCCAGCTGCCAAAAGATCATCGTGAAATTATTGGTAAGTCAGTTCAGTTAATGACGAGCAGCCAGCTGGCGGCGTTCAATGTCGCAGAGGAACCGACAACCGTACGCGAGAGATATGGAGAGACAAATTTTGGGCGGGGCTGTTTGATGGCTCGACGTTTGGTAGAAGTTGGAGTGCCTTTTGTTGAAGTCAATCTTGGTGGTTGGGATAACCACAATAATATTTTTTCAACACTTGCTGATCAAAAATTACCAGATCTTGATAGAGCCATGAGTGCACTGATTGCAGATCTTGCGGATCGAGGCATCTTGGATAATACCGCTGTAATATGGATGGGCGAATTTGGAAGAACGCCGACAATCAATGGGAATGGTGGTCGTGATCACTGGGCTCGAAGCTGGAGTGCCGTTGTCGGTGGGGCAGGTTTCAGTCGCGGCACTGTTGTTGGTGAAACAAGTGTGGATGGTCGGGAGGTTATCAGTGAGCCATATTCGTCACAGGACTTAATGGCAAGTGTTCTAAAATCACTTGATATTTCTCTAGACACAACATTTCGTGCAAAAAACGGAAGGCCGATGAAGATTGCAAATGGGGGCCAGATTATCCCCGGTCTTTGCAGTTAAAGCTGCAAAACTTCGTGAAATTTACTTTCTTGGTGGCTCCATGTTCTCGGCAGGCTAAACTTGTCGCGCCGGACTTTTTTTGGAACTCAGTGAGGATGCTATGACGGTTGGTCTTGATCGTGAGAATTGGTCTGTTGCCGACTCTGCCGATCTCTACGAGGTTGCTCGCTGGGGTAATGGGTATTTCTCGATCGCAGATGATGGAAATTTGCTCGTTCATCCAGATAAAAATCCCAAACGGCATGTCGACCTCAAAAAGTTAATCGATCGACTCCAAGTACGAGGCATAGATCTGCCTGTCCTTTTGCGATTCGGAGAAATTCTCCAGCATAGGCTGCAGGAAATAAACAATGCTTTTTTTACTTCGATGAAAGAAAGTGGATACCGAGGTGACTACTGTTGTATTTACCCAATAAAAGTAAATCAACAACGTCAGGTTGTGGAAGAAGTTTTACGATTCGGGAAACCATATCAATTCGGGCTTGAGGCAGGCAGTAAGCCAGAGCTACTCGCAGTTATTGCCTTAGCCGATAACGACACGCCAATTATTTGCAATGGCTTCAAAGATGCTGACTTTATAGAAATGGTTATGCTTGCCCAAAAAATTGGGCGAAATATTATCCCAGTCGTAGAGAGATATTCTGAGCTTGCTCAACTTGTTGACTGCGCTAGTAGGATTGGCGTGCGACCAAAGATTGGTATGCGAATGAAATTAGCGGCGAAAGGAAGTGGCCGATGGCACGCATCGGCGGGATTTTGCAGTAAATTTGGGCTCAGTGTCTCCGAGCTGATGAAAGGAGTTGATTTTCTAGCCGAGCAAAATATGAGTGACTGTTTTCAGCTGTTGCATTTTCATCAAGGTAGTCAGATTACAAATATTCGACATATTAAGGCAGCGTTAAATGAATCAGCTCGCGTATATGTTGAGCTTGTTAAACGTGGTGCCGGATTGAAGTTTCTAGACGTGGGCGGTGGTCTAGGTGTCGACTATGATGGCTCACAAACAAATTTTGAATCGAGCGTGAACTATACACTTCAGGAATATGCAAATGATGTTGTTTGCCACGTACAAAATGTTTGTGATGATGCAGGTGTCGAACACCCCACGATCATGACGGAAAGTGGGCGGGCCGTAGTGGCCTATCACAGTATGCTCGTGTTCAGTGTTCTGGGTGTTTCTGAACAAACGAATAAGGGAAGTATTGGTGATCCACCGCCGAAGGCGGAGCAGCCGGTTCAAGATTTATTTGAGACTTTCCGAGAGCTTAATGTGAGGAACTTGCTTGAGTCATACCATGATGCACAGCAGTCTCTCGACACTGCCTTAAATTTATTTGCGACTGGTTACTTGCCACTCGATCAACGAGCGCTTGTGGAGCAGGTGTATTTTTCAATTTGTCAGAAGATTAATAGTCTGGCCAAACAACTCGATTATATTCCAGAAGAGCTTGAGGCAATATCGTCAAGTCTCTGTGACACCTACTTCTGCAACTTTTCTTTGTTTCAGTCGATTCCGGATTCCTGGGCAATAAAGCAACTTTTTCCACTCATGCCCATACATCGTTTGAATGAACGTCCCGATTGCTCGGCTGTGCTCGGAGATGTGACTTGTGATTCAGATGGGAAAATTGAACAGTTCATTGATCGCCGTGATGTGAAGCGATCTCTACCGTTGCACTCGCTAGGGAACGAGCGATATTATCTCGGGGCTTTTCTTGTCGGTGCGTACCAGGAGATTCTTGGTGACCTGCATAATCTGTTTGGGGACACCCACGCCATTCATATAAGTTCGGATGAGCATGGTCGGGTGGCTGTCGATACAGTGGTTAAGGGCGATACTGTAAGTGAAGTTCTTCAGTATGTAGAGTTTGATCCCGCGGAACTTGCGAAAAACCTTCGGGGCGCAATTGAAGAGGCTGTTCGCGACGGCCTGATAAGTGACGGACAAGCAGGCCGGTTCATTCGTTTTTATGAAGATGGCCTAGGTGGCTATACCTATCTCGAGGAGTCGACTGTGCCAGAGAGCAGTTGAGTAAAAAGTGCAACGGATTCGTCTTGGGGCGGCTGCCCTCAATCAAATACCACTGGACTGGGATGGCAACGCAAGCCGCATCGCATCAGCATGCGAGGAAGCTCGTTCCCGTCAGATTTCTATTCTTTGTTGTCCAGAGTTATGCATCAGTGGCTATGGTTGTGAGGATGCTTTTCAGGCATCAGGGGTTCTTGCAACGGCTTTGGAAATGCTTGTTGAGCTTGAGCAGTGCAGCCACGGGCTTGTTGTAGCTGTTGGTTTGCCCGTGTGGTGGGAAGGTGGTATTTACGACGGAGCCGCTTTGATTGCTAACGGTGACCTTCTTGGGATTGCAGCAAAGCAGCACTTAGCTGGCGACGGCCTTCATTATGAACCACGTTGGTTTCGTGAATGGCCATCAGGACAGCAGGAAATAATCTCGGTGGCTGGGCGGCGAATTCCTTTTGGGGACGTGCGCTTTAATTGTGGTGGTGTCCGAATTGGTTTTGAGATATGTGAAGATGCATGGGTTGCTGATCGCCCGGGAGCACGTCTTGCTACTCGTGGAGTTGATGTCATTTTGAATCCTTCAGCGAGCCATTTTGCGTTTTCTAAGGACGAAATTCGTAGGCGTCTTGTTCTTGAGGGTGCTCGCGCCTTTGCTTCTGCGTACGTGTTAGCCAATCTAGTTGGAAATGAGTCGGGACGAATTGTCTACGACGGAAGTACACTCATTGCTGACCCTGCTGGGATTGTATCAAGCGGTAAGCGATTCTCATTTGCTGATATTTCCATTGTTGATGGTGATGTTGATATCGATGATATCCGCTTAATGCAGTCGAGGATTAGTTCCTGCGGGAGCCTGTCTGATCATGGTGACGCCATATCTCATGATTTTTATTTTCACCCTCTTTCGCTGTGCAAAAAATTACATGGCGGAGACATTCGTGAAAAATGGGAGCGTCGCGAAGGAGCATGTCATCGCAAGAAAGAAGAGTTTACCCGGGCAGTAGCACTTGGTTTGATGGATAGTTTAAGGAAAAGTAAAAGTGATGGTTTTGTAGTAAGTGCGAGTGGTGGTGCGGATTCTTCAGCAGTGATCTGCTTGATTGCCATTGGGATTGCCTTGGTTGTTCTGGAACACAAGTCTGATGCGGCGGAGAGGCTTGGCCATACAGTTTTACCTTATAGCCCGCTAGGGTCGTCAGGTGGTCTCTACGAAGATGAGTTCGTTCAGAGGTTAGTCGCTGAGGTGCTCACGTGTGTTTATCAGTCAACTGTAAACTCTAGTAAGTTAACGAAAGAAGCTGCGAGAACAGTTGCCTCTTCCGTTGGAGCAAGATTTCATGAGTTTGATGTCGAGCCTATAGTGCAAAAGTATGAACAGCTCGCTGATTCAGTTCTTGGAAGAAAGCTTAGTTGGGAGCGAGATGACATTGCCCGACAGAATATTCAGGCCCGGGTTCGAGCTCCCGGAGTCTGGCTTTTGGCGAATCTTTATAATGCGATGTTGGTCGCAACAAGTAATCGATCAGAAGTTGCGGTTGGTTATGCGACTATGGACGGAGACACTGCTGGTGGTATAGCACCAATTGCAGGAATTGATAAAGCATTTCTTCGAGAGTGGCTTGTTTGGATTGAACGGGAGGGTCCTCAGGGAATTGGTCCACTTTCGGCTATGAAAGTGATCAATGTTCAGCAGCCCACAGCAGAACTAAGACCTGCTGCAGACGGCCAGACGGATGAGACGGATCTGATGCCCTATGACGTGTTGGACCGGATTGAGAGATTCGCAATTCGTGATAAACAGATGCCATTTGTTATTTGGGAGCAGTTGGTGTGTGAATTTCCACAGCATGATGCCGCGAAATTAGGTTATTGGACAGAACGTTTTTTTCTATTGTGGTCGAGGAATCAATGGAAGCGTGAGCGGTTGGCACCCTCATTTCACTTAGATGACGAGAGTCTTGATCCGAAAACTTGGTGCCGGTTCCCAATTCTTTCGGGTGGCTTTTCTCGTGAATTAGAAGACTTGAGAGTAAACGCATCTTCCCGTGGTGCACGCTGGTAAATTCTTCACAAACGGTGTTGTTTTGGCTTAAAAAGGCCTCGCGATGCCCTTGGTACATTGCTAAAGTCAGATAGATAAGTGAGGAGTTTGATGTGCTTTTAGATTCCGACGGTCATTCCGAGAGACGAGTTACATTTTCATGCAGGTTGTTGTCTGGCGTTTTCTATCGCTGGATAGTGATGCTTGTTTTTCTAGGCCTTGGTTGCCCGGAAAGTTTCTCTCAGCAAGGTTCTGCACAGCCTATAAATTCGAACCAAGCCCCCGTGCTAAGCCCTGAGCAACAAGCGGCACTCGAGCAATTGTTGATTGCGTGGGAAGCTCGGAATGCA
>PKCL01000079.1 GCA_002862165.1 Planctomycetaceae bacterium | reverse complement strand
CGTCGCTGATCAAGCGGATCCTGGAACTCGTCTTGGAGTTCCCCCGCTTTGGGTACCGACGGATCACACGTTTGCTGCGAAATGAAGGCTGGAAGGTCAATGCGAAACGCGTTTATCGACTTTGGCGCCAGGAGGGCCTGAAGGTTCCGAAAAAGACTGTCAAAAGGCGTCGACTTTGACTTTATGCGAAAGCTCACCGATGGCGATCTTACTCATGATGCTGTCCGCACTCTCGAGGGCGGACTAATTCGGCAGACTTTGGACAAACAGCTTGGGCGTTCAGACGGATTTGATTCTGTAAAGGATGCGTTAAGCAAAACAACGCTCTTAAACAAGAATCGAGGGAGTATTACCGACAATTGGATCAAAGATGCCGACGGTATTCCTGACGACCTGTGGGATCTCCTCAAGGTTGGTGGCGACGTTGTAAATAAACCTTAATATGAAGACTGGTTTTTCTCCTTACATCAATATGGTTTGACACATGGCAATCCGTTCTTCAAGACTCTTAGGGAGTGATGAGGCCCGATTCGAAGGCAACTTCTGTCTGGTCGTAATACGGAGACGTGTCAGATATTGGGCAAGTCAACTTTCCAAGCACCGACGAGGAGAAACAGGCTTCTTAGGGGCTCTTGCTTTATTGGATGCGATTGCAGACGCGCACCCTGAGGCAGCCATGATGCACCTAGTTAAAGAAGAAGTCGATGAATGGAACCAATTACTCGCGGCTTGGACGAAAAGAGTGGAGAAAAAGATCTCGAAGCGAGGTGTTGACGTGGACGAACTGCTTGCGAATGCAGATGCGGTATTTGACAAATTGCGGGATCGCGGGATGAACGTTCCCAAGGCACAATGGCAGTTCGATGTGAATGCCGATCTTGAATATTTCAAAGAGCAAGCATAGTTGAGTGAGTATTCGACGCTACTGGGCGCAAATGTCAGAAAGAAGCGGTCCTTGCAGCGGCTTCGTACGGATCAATGATACTTTGCGGAAAATTCGCAACCGCAATGTGAGCTGACCTCCCTGCAACAAGTGTTTCAACCAGCTGATTCACTTTAGCCCTGGAGTCGACTCAGCTCTGATAAAATTGATGCATTGATTCAAATCTCCGTCCGACGAAACACTTCTTGTCGATATGGATACGCTCTGTCTCGACACCGTGAATGAGTTAGTGGGGAGCTTCCACAGTCACTACCTAGACGAATGCCTTGCCGGTGAAGAGTTCAATACGCTTGCCGAGGCTCAGGCCGTGATCGAATCTTGGCGAGTTGACCACAGCAAGCACCGACCGTACAGCGTTTTGGGCAACCTGGCCCCGAAAGATTTCGCTTCATCTGGCCGGGCTAGCCCGGCCAGATGAAGCCCTGGTTTTCTCACTCAGGTTGGTACAGATTCGGGGAGCAGGTCATACCCAGTCCGAACCTTCATAAGCGTGTATTTGAAAATGGGGTCATTCCACAGCCCCGCCCCGTCGCTCTGCCCCGAGCGGCGGGGTTTTTGTGTCTCAAGAATACCGAAGAACTTGTTGCGATCGTTCAAGGAATTCAAACCCATTCAAGGGGACAAGCGACTTAACGGAAAACCACTGAGTCGATTTTTGTTAGGGAAACGCAGTAAACAGTATTTCCTCTCATGACGTTGTAAATAGGATACTGAGTAACGCATGGGGATCATTACCTTGAATTCACAGCGACATTTTTTTCAAAATGATCTGCAAGCCCACTCGGGAGCTGGTTCTATTCGCGATCGACTCAAACGTCTTGAAATCCTCTTTAATTCGGCCTGTTTATCCATTTTTGGATTTGCCGTGCGACGTTTCCCGACGAGTGTGCTAGTCCTTGTCTTGGCTCCACCAGCACTCATCAAGACCACGGTAGAGATATTGGTGCGGAAAAGCACAGCCCTTTGCTATTCCAAATTGAGAAAGGGCCTTACGAGCTCCATTCCAATGGTGGGATTTCCCACACTTTTCTGGATTCGTTTGCGTCTCAATATAAACCGTGCAATGACATTCTCGGGTGGTCAGATTCGCGACTCAAGATGGCAAGCCAGAATTGAATACCGCGGATTGGACGCGCTTTTGGATTGTGTAAATTCTGGACAATCAGTTTTGCTTACGTCCCTCCATTATGGTTCTCCCCGAGATGCATCGATCATCATTCGCAGTCTTGGTGTCCGCATTTCCTCACTAGCTCATGGCCCACTCAGGCCATTGGAACAAAACTCGTGGAACACCCGAGTTGAACAATGGGGCCTGCAAAGCGTTCCCTACATTTTCTACCCCACGGACATGTGGGAAATTAAAGATTTCCTATGTGAGCCCGGCAATGCGGTCTTAATGCTCATTGAAACAGAGAATGGTGAACGAAATATGTCTGCTGCTTTTATCGGCGGGCAAATACGAACGGCAAAGGGATTCATAAAGTTTGCAGAAATGACGAACGCAGTGGTCCTTCCTTTCACATGCACGTCAACCGGTTTTCTAAGGTGGCGACTCGCCTTCGGCAACGCAATGGTCTACGACGGCGACGCCTGTGAACCATCAACATTTTTGCAACAGATAATGCAGCAGTTAGAGCCAGAGGTCTCTGCACATGCGGCACAAATTCAGCCCGAATTGATTCGGGCACTTATCAGAAAAGATGACGCCGATCTTCATCAGCAATGAGCACGACACAAAACAAGACCGGAAAAAACCAGTCATCGCCGACCCTGGCACCTCGTCGGGATCAACTTCGCTCAAATCCTCGAGCTGATAGAACCGGCCAAGGAAAAGAATTTTGGCAATATTGCCATTTAGCTGTCCGGTTTTCGCCGCGAAACGTACCCTACCTATTGCAGCCCCGCCCCGTCGCTCTGCCCCGAGCGGCGGGATTTTCGTTTATGCTGTTGCTGGTCTGAAAACCTTTAAACACTGGGGCGAGCGTGAATCCTTTTAAGTGTGCTGTTGTTTGTGTGGCTGTGGTTGTGATGTGCGGGTGTGATCAGGAGCAACGTAAAACTTTAAGGCCGACGCCTCCAGGGCCGAGCAAGCAAGAAATGCTGACGCCCGACCCAACTCCCGTTGAGGACATGGAGTTACCTGAATCAGCGGACTCCATTGGCATGGAGTTCAAGTTGATTCCCGCTGGTACGTTCACGATGGGAGATGCAAGCGGTGATGACGACGAGACACCTCATGAGGTGACCCTTACTAAACCATTCAAGATGGGCGTCCACGAAGTGACGCAGGCTCAGTACGAGCAGGTAATGGGTGTTAACCCGAGTGAGTACAAAGGTGCTAATAACCCTGTTGAAATGGTGAGTTGGGAGGATGCGGTAGAGTTTTGCCGCAGGTTGAGTGAACTACCGGCGGAGAAAGCAGCAGGTAATGTTTATCGTTTGCCCACCGAAGCAGAATGGGAATATGCCTGCCGTGCTGGAACGACGACGAAGTTTAGTTTTGGAGACGATGAATCGGACTTCGGCGAGTATGGCTGGTACAGGGAGAACTCCGGAAGAACAACTCATCCAGTAGGCAGCAAGCTCCCCAATGCCTGGGGGCTGTACGACATGCACGGCAATGTTTGGGAGTGGTGTCAGGACTGGTATGGCGATTACCCTAGTGGTAGCGTGACGGACCCGAGTGGTGCTACATCTAGTTCGTTCCGGGTGGATCGCGGCGGCGGCTGGGTCAACGCGGCTGACCGCTGCCGGTCGGCGGGCCGCAGCAGGAATTCGCCGTCGGACCGCTACTACTCCCTGGGCTTTCGTGTTGTCCGCAGTTCTGGCAAGTAGGCGGAGCCGCATCAGGTGAGCGAAGTCCTCAAGCGTAGGCTCGATGGAGCAAGGCGGAGCCGCGACTGAGCTGCCGTGGCGTAAGACGTAGCGGGGCGGTGGTTTAGGTTCGTGTTAACCCAGCACATCCCCTAACCCCTCACTCCAGCGGCCTATCCACCATCAACGCTGCTGCCCCTTCGCCCAAGACGTCAGCAAGCCACGCCTCGGCTTGCTCGCGGAAGTGGGGGATCCTTCGGGGATGGCGGTTTTTTTTAGCTATTGGGTAGACTTGGTGGGTGAAGTTGGGTCTGTATTGTGGGGAAGCAAAGAACGCCCCGCCCCGAGCGGCGGGGTTTTGCTTTATGCTCTATTGCTGGTCAAAGAACCTTTAACCACTGGGGCGAACGTGAATCCTTTTCAACTCTGCTGTTGTTTGTTTGGTCGTTGCGATAACTGGATGTGATTATGATCAGGGGCAGAACCCATGGGTTGAAACTGCTGCCAAGTTTGCTAGCGAGAAAACCGCCGCAGAAAGTGGCGATGCCGTCGCCCAGTGCAACCTAGGTAGGTTTTACTTCAACGGCAACGGAGTGCCAAAGGACGAAAGGGAAGCGGCCAAGTGGTTCCGCATGGCGGCTAGCCAGGGGGTTGCGAGGGCTCAGTACAAACTAGGTGTGATGTACTTGTGTGCCCAAGGCGTGCCGCAGGACAAAGCGGAAGGGATGAAGTGGTACCGCTTGGCGGCAGATCAGGGGCATGCGGAAGCTCAGGCAGGCCTAGGATATGCATACTACGACGGCGACAGCGGCTTGCCGCAGGACTATGCAGAAGCTTTGAAGTGGTTCCGCATGGCGGCAGAGCAGGAGGATGCGGATGCACAGGTCCGGGACATGCTAGCCTCGATGTACTATCACGGCAAAGGCGTGCCGCAGGACTTCGTTGAAGCGTACGCATGGTTTTCTGTTGCTGCGAGGGGGTGGGAATTTGCTGTAGTGCAACGCGAAGAAGTCGCTGGCAAACTCCCGCCCGAGCAGTTATCGAAAGCGAAGAAACGGGCGACTGAATTGTTGAAGAAGATCGACAGCGGAAAGCAGCCATCTCAAGGCGAAGCCGCTGCCGAATCTGGTCGCTCATCGGGATCAACCTCGCTCAGGTCCTCGAGCTGAAATAGCCGGCCAGCAAAAGAATTTTGGCAAAATCAGAGTTTCCGTGCCACGTTTTCGCCGCGAATCGTACTTTACCAAGTACAACATTGCCGCGAGCGGCAGTGAGCGTCACTTGTTTCGTTAATCTGTTTCTAGCCATTGGGGTGATTGTGCATATTCTGAAGTTGGTTGCTGTTTGTGTTGCTGTTTGCTCGATTTGTGGTTGTGATCAGGGACAAGCGAAATCACCGACCAAGTTACCTGAATCAGCCAACTCGATTGGCATGAAATTCAAGTTGGTCCCTGCAGGCACGTTCATGATGGGTGAAGGCGATGAAGCACACCAGGCTATTCTAAGTAAACCATTCAAGATGGGGGTCCATGAGGTTACTCAAGCACAGTTCGAAAAGGTGATGGGGGTTAACCCGAGTGGTTTCAGGGGAGCAGACAATCCTGTCGAGAAGGTGAGTTGGAATGATGCGGTTCAATTTTGCCGCAAGTTAAGTGAACTACCGTCGGAGAAAGCAGCAGGGCATGTTTATCGGTTGCCAACGGAGGCTGAGTGGGAGTATGCCTGTTGTGCTGGGGTGGCGATGCGTTACAGATTTGGAGGCTCTCTCAGTGGAATCAGCGATTACGCGTGGTACGAAAAGAACTCTGGTGAGACAACCCATCCTGTGGGCCGCAAGAAACCAAACGCTTGGGGCTTTTATGATATGTGTGGCAATGTCTGGGAGTGGTGCCAGGATTTTCATGGCCCGTACCCAACTGGGAGCGTGACGGACCCTCATGGACCTGCATCTGGCAGGTTCCGTGTGTCTCGTGGCAACGGTTGGTACAGCCCCGAAAAAATATTTGTCGGGCCAGGTGACCGCAGTAACTGCGATCCGACGCTCCGCGACGACGGGAGCGGCTTTCGTGTGGTATTGAATCCATCTGGCAAGTAGGCGGAGCCGCATCAGGTCAGCGGAGGACGTAACGGGATGGTCGAACTCGACCAATTGCAGCTCTGCCCCGTCGCTCTGCCCCGAGCAGCGGGGTTTTGTTTATGCTGGTTGCTGCCAATAAACCTTTAACCACTTGGGTGAACGTGAATCTTTTTAAAGCTGCTGTTGTCTGTGTGGCTTTCGTTGCGGCGGATGGCGGCAAGATTTCTGCTGAAACGCCACCAACTGCGGTCTCGGCCGACAGTGTGAAGTTACCTGAATCAACCAACTCGATTGGCATGAAATTCAAGTTGATTCCCGCTGGTACATTCTCAATGGGGGAAAGTGAAGTAGCACACGAGGTAACGCTCACAAAACCTTTCAAGATGGGCGTCCATGAAGTCACGCAGACTCAGTACGAACGGCTGATGGGTGTTAACCCCAGTCACTTCAAAGGTGCTGACAATCCAGTTCACAGGGTGAGTTGGAATGACGCGGTCGAGTTTTGCCGCAGGTTGAGTGAACTACCGGCGGAGAAAGCAGCAGGTAATGTTTATCGTTTGCCCACCGAAGCAGAGTGGGAGTATGCCTGTCGTGCTGGGACGAACACGAAGTATAGTTTTGGTGATGATGCATCAGACTTGGAGCAGTACGCTTGGTATGATGAGAACTCTGGCAAAGAGACACATGCTGTGGGGGGCAAACTGCCCAACGCTTGGGGGCTGTACGGCATGCACGGCAATGTTTGGGAGTGGTGCCAAGATTGGTATGGAGATTACCCGAGTGGTAGCGTGACGGACCCGAGTGGTGCTACATCTGGCTCGGACCGCGTGCTGCGTGGCGGCTGTTTTTACCTCACCGCCGAGT
>PKCL01000351.1 GCA_002862165.1 Planctomycetaceae bacterium | reverse complement strand
AGCAAGGAGAACGCTTTATAGTTGGGTCGATCGACAAGATGTGCCTGGGGTTTTGAGGACCTTCGATATTGCAAATCCAGACACCGCAGTACATGTTCGGTCCACAACACTTGTCCCTCAGCAGGGGCTGGTCATGCTGAACTCCCCACTTGTGATTGACGCAGCAAAGAAGGTAGCAGATCGCTTGCCAGATGAATCCAACATTCAATCGCGTATCGAACAGCTTTGGAAAATAGTTTTCGCTCGGAGTCCCCAACGAGATGAGATTCAAATGGTGCAAGAATGGATCGAAAAATCAAATGGTTCATCATCCGATGACTTTGGTGTTTGGCCTCAACTGGCCCAAGCACTTATGTCAACGGCTGAATTTCAATATGTCGATTAACCAACAAATCTGATGAAGATTGAGATCATGAATTATCACCATCTCTTCCAGAATTATTCGAGGCGAGAAGTGCTCATGCGTTCTGGTCTCGGTATTGGTTGGATGGCTGCTTCAACTGCTCTTCAGCAGAGCCTCCATGCGAAGCCACCAGCTCTGAATCAACACGAGGCCAATACACTTGCGCCACGCAGTCCGCACTTTCCTGCTCGCGCAAAGGCCGTGATTCATATTTTTGCTAATGGTGGGCCAAGTCATATTGATACGTTTGATCCAAAGCCAAAACTTGAAGAATATGCTGGTCGTGAAATACCCGGAGCATTGAAAACGGAGCGGCGAACAGGGGCGGCGTTGCCATCGCCGTTTCAGTTTCATCAATATGGTGAAAGTGGACTGCCGGTAAGCGAACTCTTTCCATCGGTGGCTCGTCATGCTGATCGACTACTTGTTGTTCGATCGATGCACGCAGACGTGCCAAACCACGAGCCTTCGTTGCTACTTATGAATTGCGGCGATGGAAGGCTGGTTCGGCCTTCAGCAGGGGCCTGGGTGACATATGGCCTTGGGACAGAGAATCAAAACCTGCCCGGTTTCGTTGCAATGTGTCCCGGTGGATATCCAATATCCGGTACAGCAAATTGGCGCAGTGCGTTTCTTCCAGGTGTATTCCAAGGCACGTATATCGATACAAAAAAGAAAAAAGGAGATGAACTGGTTGAATATATTCGTCATCCGGTGCTGGGTGAAAAAGTACAGCGAGAGCAATTTGAGTTGATGGCAGCTCTTGATCGGAAACATCTTCAACAAAGAAAGACCGACGCTGCATTGGAATCAAGGATTACGAGTATGGAACTCGCTTGGCGAATGCAGTTTGAAGCAGGGGAAGCATTTGACGTTACCAAAGAGCCTAAGCATATTCTTGAGCGATACGGGGATACGCCGCACGGTCGACAATTACTCATCGCAAGGCGGCTTGTTGAACGCGGTGTCCGTTATGTTCAGGTTTGGCACGGAGCGGGGCAGCCATGGGATAGTCATCAGAAAATTGAACAAAATCATCGAAAGCTTGCCGGTGAAGCTGATAAGCCAATTGGTGCATTGCTTGATGATTTAGTCGGACTTGGCCTTCTCGATAACACCTTAGTGCTCTGGGGTGGTGAGTTTGGTCGCACGCCAACCGTTGAACTACCCAATGATGCGGGAACAAAAACTGCTACAGGACGAGACCACAACCATCATGGATTCACTGTTTGGATGGCCGGTGGTGGAGTCAAAGGTGGTGTTGCATATGGCGCGACAGACGAGTTTGGATTTAAAGCAGTGGAAAATCCTGTTCATGTTCATGATCTCCAGGCAACTATGTTGCATCTGCTTGGACTCGATCATAAGAAGTTGACGTATCGTCACAGTGGCCGTGATTTCCGATTAACAGATGTTCACGGACGCGTTCTCACGGATTGGCTCGCTTAATAGTTGTTTCGGCCTATAAAAAACCGTGACTACCTAGTGTTTCGAAAGTTGTTCGCGTGCCAGATTGGCCCATGGACTCTCAGGTGCCAGTGCAAGAAATCGATGAAGATGATGGTGAGCTTTTTCTTCACAACCCGCCTCTGCCTGGATACCTGCCAAGTGCCAGTGTGCGTCCGCGTAGTCTGGTTGTTGCTTGAGGACGCCCTCGAGTGCAGCAGTTGCCAATTCAGGATCACCTTGCTCAGCAAGAACACATGCGAGGCTGGTACGAGCTTCAAGGTGATCTTCATCAAGTTCAATAACCGTATAATAACGTTCTCTTGCCGCAGCCAAATCGCCCGCTCTGTATAAGGTCTCTGCCAACATGAACGTCACAGATGCGCACGGACCCTCTGATTGAAGCACTGCTCGTAGTGCCTCTGAGGCCTCGATAAAGTCCCCAGCTGCCTCAAGATCAGCTGCAATATCCAGAAGCTCAGTTGAGGAAGGGATAGCTGCTTGGCTCTCATGAGGAATTTCAATGAGCACGTCGGGCTGCGCAGCATCGAAGGATAGAACAAGAGGGAGTGTTGTCATTTGTTCAACCTGCTGTGACACATCATAATTCGTGTCAGCATCTCTATCACAGGCATAAAAAGATAGCTGCATCTGCCCACCGGGTGATAGAAGAAGATCATTCCGGCGAAGGCTAAGTCTTCGACCATCTATAACAATTCGATTGATTACCTCACCAACACGTCGTTCATCACCATCGGTAAAAAGATGAATTTTATGGCTCAGTTCTCGAAGTGAAAGGCCAGAGCGAAGGAGTCGTGATAGGTCTTTTGCTACCACCAGCATGGAATAGTCGTACCAATCAATTGAACTGGAGGACCGCGTGGCTTGAATCAATTTGTTTCGACGCCAATGACGGATCGTAGCCTGACTGACACCAAGAACATCTGCCATCATGGCAACGGTGTAAAGCCGACTTATCCCAAACGAATTCTCTTGGAAGAGTTCGAGAGACTGCGGCTCATCGAGTAACACATGTCCAGCAAAACAATCTTTTTGTTCGGCATCAGTCTCTGGCGGTGTCATATTCGATAGTGCTCAACCGGTGTGAATAAAATACATGTCTTTAGCATCGTTCTACCTCACAGGTACTGAAGCAATCCAGCCCTCAAGGGTATCAAGAGTACGTGGGAGTCCAAAGTTTCGCTGCAATGCGGCATGCCCAGCCTGTAAACTACAGATGACTGCATCGAGAAAGTCACCACGAGGATCTGCGATGATACGTTTCCTCCACTGTCGGTCGGCTTCAAGGCGTATTGCAAGCCCAGCTTGACCAGCTGAAAGAGCATCGAGAATAAGTTCTCTTCGGTCTTGTCGTTCACGAGTCTGCTTGGCTGGAGAGTCACTCTTATATGAATTACGAGTGATTTTACGTGCCGTGAATCCAGGGTATGCTTCAAGGGCAATGCGTTTGATATGCGTTCTTTTACGAGGATGGCGATGTGCAGGAAACGCCAGGCCAGCATGAAGCATTCGTTGAATGCCTGCGTGCATCATCCACGCAACCGGTGGATTGGTCCATCGCATGGCTGGGCTTGATCCGGATAGTTTGTCGGTTTTTCTCCATGCAAATTTATTTCCTGGTGGGCGACTGTCACACCATTGCCGAAAGGTGTTTCTGAGGTGTTCTCGTGACTGTCTGCAAAAGAATTCTACAAATGTATTCCACTGGGTTGGCCACCCTTCATGTTCGATAAGTGCTCGTGGTTGACCAAATGGTAGATCAAAACCGCCGAGCCATTGCTGTGGCTCAGTAAGCATGCGATCAAAGGCTTCAAGTGTTTCAATTTCACGAATGGTCTCAAGCCGGTACACAGGGTCTTCGGCCGTTGGGTTTAGACCGACAGCAACGGTAATTGGCTTGCGTTGACTTGGTGCAGATGAGAAGTCGACACCAAGAAGATATCGATTGGTCACGGAGTGGCGGTCCTGAAAGAACGACTACTGGTTACATCAGCGGTTGGAAAATCTTTGGGAGTTCCTTCTGTGACCTGTCCAGAGGCTGCCCATTCACAGCCACGAAGAAAAGTTGTGATGAACCCGACGCATTCTTGTGATTCGTTTGAGTGGCCCATCGGCGTATGGAAAACACGCCCTTTGCCATATTGAATGCACAACATCATGGGTTCATGGTGTTGTGTTCGCGTTGAATAGGCTGTTGCCAAGACGTTCATGTTCTCAGCTGGCCCACGAAGGCTTTCATAAAGCTCGTCTTTTACATGTAGCCACATTGAAGGCATGCCCCGAGTTATAGGATGTTTGCTGTCTCGAATGGTAATACGAAAAGCGCTCTTGGGCCCGTGCGCACCACCGGGTCCAGGAGATGTGTCACGGATCAGTTCACCTGAATCATTAAAATAAACATACGGACCATTTTTCTCGGAGCGTCCTCCCCACCCACCGAGACCAATCATACGGTTGTACGCCTTCCATTCTGGAAATGAGTTGTCAGCAGCATGAATCACAACGAGCCCACCACCTTCTTTCACGAAAGATTCAAAAGATTTTTTGGTTTGCGTGTTCCAAGGACTCGCACGATGTCCAAAGTTACTAATGACAACATCATAATCATCAAACGAAGGTTGAAACGATGAATCTTCACCTTGAGCAGCATGCGTCACATTATCGATAACATCAAAAAGTTTTGATTCTACAAGGCGGTGTTTCATCATCTGAGTTGTCTGGGGCCAATTTTTATGATTATTTTGACCGTCGATAATCAGGGCCTTTATCGTTGAGGCCTGCGTGTTGAATCCCTGCGTGTTGAATCCTAGTGTGACGAATGTACCTGTAAGTATTGTTGTAACAATCAGTCGATGGGTGGCATGGAAAAACATGGTCGTGATTGTTCCTCCGGGAATAAGAGTTACATCGTTGGTGCGATACTTGTTTTTGATATGAACCAATACTTTTGAGTGTATAGGACTTCTGGTGTCGTGTTGTATTGGAGGATATATCCTCGGAGGAAACGAAAGTCTCCGGTGAAACTCGTTATGTCCCGGCAAACGAACAGAAACGATTTGATGAGATGACGATGCAGTATAAAAATATTGTCGTCGCGGGGTAAAGCACACCGGGGCCGAAGCAACAGAATGATGTGCTAGTTATAGTCTGCCCAGCACCTTACGTCGTCTGTGTTGTTGGAGGTTCTGGAATGAGTTGCAATTTCAGCGATGTTCCAGCAGCCGGAGTAGGTTGTCCTGGTGTTGGATTTTTTTGGTGAATATCTCCAGCGGGTCGATTTGTTTGGACCGGCTGATGTATCGATGGTGCTGAGCTAGCTTCTGGACTTACATGGTTCAAATCGGAGTCTTTCCAGCCCGTACCGTTTGACGGCGACGTGTCGGTTGGCCGGTCACTATATGTTTTTATTGGGACATTTCCTGTGACTGGTGCTTGTGTGGCAGGAGTCGGCGGAAGAGTTGTTGGGGCTGCTGGCGTCATTGGAGGAGTCGACGCTGGAGGGAGAGCGGGTACAGGCGCAGATAATACGGCACTTGGTGCTACAGACATTGGGTTTCCACATGGGTCGAGTGGAACACGTGTTATTACAGTACGAGGCTTTCGCACAACGTACGTGTAAGGAATCTGTTTTGCAACGACCCGTGGTACCTGTGCAGTTCTTTGTTCGGAAACATATTTGCAAACCTGTACCGAAATTGGTTCGACACGCTGTTCAGCAACGTACTTGAGCACCTGAATGGGAACCTGCCGAACCTGTTCTTCAGCGACATATTTGCACACTTGGACTGGAACCTTATTTTCAACACGCTCAACTACCTTTCGCACAGTTTGCACGGGAACCTGTCGGACTTGGACTTCTGGCACCATTTTTAATGTTTGTACGGGAATTTGTTGAACAATTTGTTCGTTGACATAACGGACTGTTTGAACGGGTATTTTTCGCGTCACAACGCGATTTACATAGGTTGTCTGTGGAACTTGAACAGGAGTGACTGTTGGTTGGTACACACGGTTGACCTGATTGACAACAACACCTGGCGTAGCATTCCATGCGAAGCCACCGCGTCTCCAAGATGAAACGCCTGTGTACGGGTTTACCCATTGAGTGCTGGGTTGCCATCCAAGCGACGTATACCCAGGCGTTACCACTGGTGTCACTGTATCAACAGTTGTACTGCCAACAGAGTAGGCAGTTCTCATTGTGGTAACAGGTTCAGCAACGGTATACGCTTCTTGCCTCTCTGCAGTTTCATATATAGGTCTGCGAACTGTACTGACCCGTTGTTGCACACTTGTCTCGTAAGTGGGCTTCATAACCGTGTACCGCTCTTCACGTGTGCCTGTTTCAACAACGTCTCGTACAACGTTATAGCTGCGGTCCTGAACGACTGTTTCATACACAGGCTTCATGACCGTGTAGCGTTCTTCACGATTTTGGGTTTCCCAAACTGGACGCTGAACGGTGTAGCTTCGTTGGCGGGTTTCTGTCTCCCAAACAGGTTTTTGTACCGTGTATGTCTTCACATCATAAACAGTCTCATACGTCATTCGGTATGCAGTCATCTGCTGTTCTTCATAGACCGTCTGGTAATCCAAACGATACGACTGTGAGACTACTGGCGCGATCACGGGTTGACCGCAGCATTGCCCTGCGCAGGATGCCGCAGAAAGAATTGCGGCCAATCCACAGAGTGAAATCCCGGTCTTTACCAATAGCGGAAAAAAACGGTTAATTGACGTTCGCACAGTACATCGCAGGAAATGGACCATTACTTGGACTCCAAAAGGATCACTTAGACTTTTACGAGCCTAATTGCTTGGAAATGTCTTTCAACCGTATTGTTAGGATTCTTGAGTCTTTTTTCTCGAGAAAATTCGGCTGTAGTCGGCATGAACGGCGCATTCCATCCAGTTTTAATTG
>PKCL01000324.1 GCA_002862165.1 Planctomycetaceae bacterium | reverse complement strand
GATTAAACAGCCGAACGCCAACCAATACCGCTCCCGCAATACCCACAATGGCCCATGCCTTCCAATCAAAAGCTATGTCATTGCCAAACGACAACGCATTCGATTCGCCAGAAGGCTGAGTTCCTGAAGCCTCTTCCAAAGACAGGGAAACGTTAGGAAAATCGCCATGAAAAGGAGTTTCAGCATCTTGCTCATCTGCAAGGACCAAAGCATGCGAACAGACACACATTGCGAGTGAAAAAATTACTTTGCACAACAGCATATTATAGGATAAAGAATTTCTCATAGAGCTCACTACGCCTTGGCTTGCTCTTCATGCTGATGCGGACGTCGAATCGCTGCCCAATTAATCAACTTACGACCATCACCAGACATATCAGACTGCTGCTCCGGCATCCGCCACCTCGGCCACCACATAAACACCACAGACAAACCAAGCGCCAGGCAGCCGTACAGCGCGATCAGCTTTCCTTTTATCAGGGATCGAATCACCAACTCCGAACCAATTGGCAAAAACATTGATAATGAATATGTTGGTGCAGGAGAGGCTTCTTCTTCACCAGCATCCGACTGATTCGATGCACCTTGCACATCTCGAGCACAAGCAGCGCTAAGTCCGGGATATCGAGTTATTGTGACCACAGCCCGACCCCAAGGTTCCGTTGCAGGAACAAGCCCAACAACGAGCGATCGGAGTCTTTCAATTTCAGCACTCGCGGCGTCTTCCACGTTTACGTAAATCTCTTCACGCAAACGGTCAATATACGTTTCCGGAATTGCCACAGAAACGTAGACAACTTGTCCAACATCGTTGGCACCCTGTTCACCGCCTAATTCAACACCCACAATTGCAGGCACGTTAGCAGCCGCTCGGACATCACGAACTACCGTTTCTTTTTCACCGTCAGCTACTTGTTCAATAGCGGAGGCATTCACCTCAACAACAACCCCAGCAATAAAAGCCAACGCCTGACGTATTTTTAAAGTCACGTGCTGCTCGTACGCAACAGCTCGTGCTCGATTTGGATCGGTAGTGATGAACTCGGCATCGGATAACAACGGACCATCGAAAACTTGTCCACTTCGAAGATCAGTGAGAGCCACCTGCTCTACGCGAAGACCTGCAATCGAAGCCGCGACAAGGACCCGAATTGCGTCGACACGATGCCGATCAAGCTCTAACTCAGGTTGTGTACGAATACTCACACTTGCCGTTTGCGCACGGGCATCACCCTCACGAAATAAACTGCCAGCATTACTCCCCGAATAAAGCACTGCAGCCTGTTCGATACCTGGCATGGTTCGAATCACCAGTGACAATTCCTCTTGGGTCGCAACTCGCACCAACTCAGCCTGAGTCTCCTTACTCCGCCAAGGGCTGTCACTCTCAACGGCTCGCCGCAGGCTGCCTCCAAATTCTGGAGGCAGAGCACCCGCATCAACAACCGCTCTTAAATAACTGCTCTGCTGGCCCCGATCTACATAGAGCCGACCATCATCCACACGATATGAATCAAGGCCGGAACGATGAAAAACAGCCTCGATAACGGCAAGATCTGCCGGACCAAGAACCGCTCCAACCAACAGCTCAACCTCACCGCCTGCTTTTTTTTCCGGAAACTCGATAAGCAGGCCACCTGCAACCGCAGCGAGCAACAAAAGACAGAAGCCAACAACCTGAATCGGCCGGACTCCAGAATGAATTTTTGACGCATTTTCGACTGCTGCATCCATGCAGGAATCTCCATTTCAAGCATAAAAATTAAGCAACCATACGCTGCGAAACCAGCTTTGGAAGCCGTAACGTCACCGCTACGCCACCCTCAGCACAATCATCAAGCCGTATGTCACCGTGAACCTGATCAAGCAAATTCTGCTGGGCAACTGTATGCACGCGACCAACAACACCCCCACTAAGCTTTTGGCGGTCTACAAGAGAGGGACCGCTGTCGGCAATTTCTATCTCAATGCAATCTGCATACTCAACACTCGTGATGAGAACTTCTGCGGTACGTGCCATTGCAGCACTCCCAGCGGCAGCACGAACCGCATCGCAGAGCCACACGTTGAGCAACTGATCCAAAACAACAACATTTCCTTCAAACCTATGAGTACCAGGAACGTCAACTGACACATGAGGCAAGGGTACGCCTGAATCGGCATGCTGACGCTGCAAGCCACTGACTACTTTTTCAACAATTCCTCGTAAGACTTGTGGCTGACCACACTCACCCGTGAATTGTTCTGCCGAGATGGATTTTTTCATCATAAAGCCTTTATTCTTTGAGCCTATATTCACTAGACGAGAGCAGTTATCTGACCCTCTGGAACGCGACAAACCTCGTCCATAATCCACCGATCAATATCGCCAACCATATCTCCCAAGGACACCTGCTGAGTCCCATCATTGCTTTTATTTCGATAGACACGCATCGAGAGCAGTCCACCGGCAGCATGAAACAGTCGTAGTGTCTGATTCACATCACGATCATTCAGTAACTCACCCGTTTTTGTTTTTTCATCACAACAAAGCATCATCGGGAGTGAACGAACACGATCAAACTGCCCGAGCAGTCCCTCGCGTAGAGGAAACTGTCCATTCACTGAGACGACCCCGGCAAAGGACTCTGGATTTTGGCAAGCATAACGAAAGGCATTCTCTCCACCTTCCTCAACACCAATAAGATAAATTCTGCGAGAGTGAACGCTATATTGACTCATTATTCCGTCAATAGCTTCAAAACAACTCTCCAAATCAGACGTGACAGCAGGTACTACTGCAATGTAATTCCTTAAACTCATTCGCATCATGGTGCGACCTAAGTCAAAGTGAGCATCGGCTGACTGCGGAAGCCACACGAGGAGTGGGTAGTCGTATCCCGACTCATACCCTCGTGGTAAAAACAGTTGCTCTGGTTTACTCGAAGGGAGATTCACCTCGTTGCACAAAAAGCCTCTACTGCTTGGTGAACAATGATTGAATTCATAATCAAATACTGTCGACTGATGCACCATTCCAGATCCTCCGCGTAACCTTTTGCAAAAATACACAGCGTGATTGCTAACGCATTGCCACAAGAGATTTGACTTATGGCAATACGTCGGAGGTTTCTAACGCAGTCACACACTCCGGGCAATGGCAGCATTTCCGTGTGAAAATGAAGAGCTTTCGCGAAACTAGCCGGCAGAGGAAGGCTAGGGGGACTGGGCGCTTCTGTTATGGCGTCAGGCTCTCCATTGCGCCAACGAGTTCCCGAACTGCATCGATACTTTTATTGAATGCCACTTTTTCATCTGGCAAAAGCGAAAGTTCAACTATTTTCTCTACACCGCTGCCACCCAGAATTACTGGAACACCGACGAAGTATCCGCCGACTCCATACTCAGAATCACAGTAGGCAGCACACGGGACCAACCTTTTTTTGTCTCGCACAACAGCTTCAACCATTTGTGCAGATGCCGCAGCCGGAGCGTAATACGCACTACCCGTCTTCAACAGACCCACGATTTCAGCGCCACCTTTTCTGGTGCGTTCAACAATTGAATCAAGTCGTTCACTTGCTATCAATTGGGTTACTGGAATACCTCCCACGCTTGTACAACTTGGAATTGGAACCATGGTATCACCGTGCCCACCGAGAAGAATCGCAGTGATATCTTCAACGCTCACACCTAACTCCATAGCTAAAAATGCCCGATACCTTGCTGTATCAAGAATACCTGCCTGACCGAGGACACGGGATGGTGGAAAGCCAAGTACCTGAAATGTCCGCTGTACCATCGCATCAAGCGGATTCGATACTACAATGACGACAGCATCGGGGCTTGTGTTCTTAATGTGCTCCGCAACGTCACCTACAATTTTTGCATTTGTAGAGAGAAGGTCATCTCTACTCATGCCCGGCTTGCGAGCAATTCCAGCAGTGACCACGATAACATCGCTGGCAGCCGTATCGGACCAATCTGTTGTTCCCGTAATCTTTGAATCAAAACCAACAATCGGTGAAGCTTGAAAGAGATCAAGTGCCTTGCCAGCGGGCATTCCCTCTGTTGCTGGGATATCTAGAAGCACAACATCCCCCAATTCTGCAGCGGCACACCAATGTGCGGTCGTGGCCCCAACATTACCCGCACCAATAATTGAAATCTTGGCTCTTCGCATCTGCTTACCTCGTGTTTAAATCTAGTACCTGCTTTGATCAAAAAATGCACCACTGAAGACCTTGTCCATGACGAAAATCTTCCAGATTTCCTCAGGCAATCAAGCTCGTGGAATTCACTAAAGACTTACGGAACAGCATCTCCCGAGCACTAAGTGTTGCGAATCTGAAAGAATCAACAACCGCATGTCAATTCCTTCGAGAAATCCCGCGATCTTGAGTTGTAACCTTTCGTCAAAAAGTGCTACGGGAGTTCGATCTGATCAGGAAGACTCTCTCTTAATGGAGAACGATGCCTACTTTGACAAAAACCTTTCACGATCCAGCCAACAAGAGCGACTGCAGTGAGCACCGGCAACCAAGTCATTCCAAGAGGAAGTTTGGGGGACTGCTTTGCTGCCAACCAAAATGGGATTTGACCGACAAGCAGCGGTGACTCCTGAGGCCTTCCCTCCTTCGTCGCCTGTCCAGAATAATTTAAACGACGCGTGATATATCGGTATCTTTTAAAAAGAAAACCTGCAACCTTCAACCTTTCGTTCACCCCTTCACCGACAGGCATTCCTTCAGGTAATTTTGTGCAACAGAAAACAACTGGGTAGGTTTCCTGAAACTCATTATGAATCTGCAAAAGAGGTGTCGACACAAATAAGAAAATTTCCCAGTAGTGATCGCTACCAAGAATTTCCTGATCACGCTTTGAATCCACATGAACTTTCACAATACGGCGAGCTGTTCCATCCAAGACTATCTGACGCCCCCGGTGCAGCCGTAGCCAATCACTAGCAGGATCGAGTAATGCAACAAGCGACTTGTCGTCTATAGGCGGACCGTTGGGAATTTCCTTTTGTCTTGTACTTACAGAAAGACTGGAATAAAAAGCCTCGGATTCCAATGCTCCTAAGGAATCACCATCAACAACTGATGGGAACAAGCCATAGTCCATACCTAACTTCCCAAACGGTGTCTGCGGCCACCACTGAAGCCTCGCTGCTACTGCAAGAATTGATCCCTGCCGCTTTTCCATAGACTTTTTGCCTGGTGCATGAAGCAGTATCGCTGTTGCCCCACCAGACTGGTTAAGAGCCTGCCCAACGGGTAGACCGACCGGAACTTCAGGCAAGAATATCCACACCTTCTGGGAATCTTCCAAAAGTAATTGCACTGCGTAGATATCCTGCACGTTCGTTATCGCTGCCACATTACTCGGCGCTTTTATACGATCGACTCTCAAGATTTTCCCGCTGAACTCAACCGAGCGGCACTCTTGCTGATATGTCCTCACCAGACTGCTGTCAAATTCAGCCGAATCGTCGGCCCACTTTTGAACCCATTGACTCGGAGCACCTTGTAAACGATCAAAGATTCGTGCCATTAATTGAAATTCGTCATTCGACAGTATGACCTTGTCACTCTCTACCACCGCCCCGAATTGTTTCTGCAGGTACGATGGAGAGAGGTCCCACGTCCTAAAATATTCTTCGGGCGACTGGACCGCAGATGATGCAATTGCCGCTGTGAAAAAAAAGGCAACTAATAGTGCGTTTCCGACATGTGCAAAAGCATGACGTAATTTCATGCACTCAGGTCGCTGCTGTTGACATAGGCGTTTCATGCGACCGTTCCGAAGACTCATCTCTTGCATATGGCTTACCAGTTGCAGAAATTATTTCTCCCTTGCCATCATTGGCTTGCCGTTGCCGTCGTGTTTCTCGCCAAACATAAAGACCAAATGATCCTGCAAGCGTAAACGGCATGGCCATCATCAAAAGGATACTATAAAAATATCCACGGGCTATGTTTGCACCCTCACTGTCAGCTGCCGCCAGCCCATCTTTACAGGTGGGGCAAGCCACTACGTCACTACTTATAGCAAGGTATGCAACAAGTAGAACTGAACAAAGTATGACACGGCTTTTCATATACCAATTATATACGATTCGTTGTACCGAGACAGTATGAATCGTTCCCGAAGCAAAGCACGTTCGAAACAGAGTTCCGATACGACGGCTTGATCCAAGCACCGCATCGTGTTGCTTCACTGATCTGTCATCCGAAAAGGCTTTTTTCAAGGCTAATAATAGAAATTCAGTACTTCTACCCGTACGCCCAAAACGAGTACAAGCCACTCCTAACTGTGAACGCCACTTTGCAATTCAGGTTCTAGAATTAGAAGACTCTTTACCCAACCGCCACCTTACACCAGAAACATGTCATCAGCCTCACGGCACGAAAAAAGCTCATTGACCATAAATCGTATGACTTTAAAACTAGCCAGTCGAAAAATGTACAGTCAGAATACACGAAGAAAGCATCTTGGCTTTTTGAAAAGCAATCGGAGACAGATTCATCTCATTCTGGATCAAACAAACCATACTTCGGTCTATCTGCCCTTCTCTAAAGCTTTGGGCGGCAATGACTTTCCTTTTAAATTTCTCAAAAAAACTGCTGACTCTGGGACAAAGTAATTGCAGAGCAACGACAAGCAACTCATGCCAGGTAGCGACATGAGATATTCTCATAAATCGACGCTTCAATATGTTTGTCCGAGTTCGGAAAGAAAATATAGACCATGAAATAGATAATGACTCCGGTTACTGACACATACAACCAGATTGGCATGGTTATTCTTCCAAGTTGCCGATGCCGATGCCAC
>PKCL01000037.1 GCA_002862165.1 Planctomycetaceae bacterium | reverse complement strand
CATTATGATGCGAGCTTTGAACCTGCTATCTTTGCCTCAAGCAGGGGCAAGAATCTTCAAGAAGCTCACAAGTGTTTGCACAAATGCTAAGCAGGCAGTCGATTCTTTCGAAAACGTATCGAATGAATGGCACCCTCGTGTTCCTGCAGGTAGTTTCTGTACTCATTTTTATTGAAAAGAACAGCTATGAAGCGACGTCTCGCAACAATTTCTTTTTGCATAACGCTCCTTACAAGTCTTTGCACGCATGCACTCTGCCATGCGGCAGTCAGACTCCCGGGATTTTTTGGTGACCACATGGTCCTGCAGCAAGAGAGTGAAATCCCACTATGGGGCTGGTGTGACCCAGGCGAAGAAATCCGTGTGACACTCGACGGCAACGAAGCGACGACTAGTGGCGACAGCAGTGGAACATGGCGACTCACGTTACCAGCGATGATCGCACAAACAACACCTCTAACCCTCCGTGTTGAAGGAACAAATACAATCGAAATCAATGACATTTTGATCGGTGAGGTCTGGCTGTGCAGTGGCCAGTCGAATATGGAGTGGACGGTTGATCGTTCAACGAACCACGACGCTGAAATCGCTGCCGCAGACTTTCCATTTATTCGTCACATGAAAGTTGCGAGACGTTCCTCAACAACACCCCTCGATGACATCGAGGCCGACTGGACAGTCTGCTCGCCGCAAGTTGCTGGCAGCTACACCGCGGCCGGTTATTTCATGGCCAGAACCCTTCATAAAGAACTTGGTGTGCCTGTTGGACTGATCAATTCCTCATGGGGTGGAACGCGTGTCGAACCTTGGACACCTCCGGTCGGTTTTGAAAATGTTCCGAAACTACAAAGCATTTATCAGTCGGTGATCGGACGCACCCCCGGTACGGAACAATACCAAAACAGACTTCAGCAATTTATTAATTCCAACAAAGTCTGGAACCAGCAGGCTGAAATCTCACTAACAGAAAATGAAGCAGTCAAACCAAGCCCGAATTTCCCTCAAGAATTAAAACCGTTCACCAGCCATCAAGACCCAACGATGCTCTACAACGGCATGATTCATGCACTTGTTGGATTCCCGATTCGTGGTTCCATCTGGTACCAGGGTGAGTCGAACCATGCCGAAGGCATGCTTTACTTTGAAAAGAAAAAAGCTCTTATTGAAGGCTGGCGAAGTTTGTGGGGCCAAGGCAATTTTCCGTTTTATTACGTCCAGATCGCACCATTTCAATATGGTAATGAAGACGGAACAGTTTTGGCTCGGTTCTGGGAGGCGCAAGCAGCTGTGCAGCAACTTCCGAACACTGGGATGGTTGTGATCAACGACATTGCGACGCTTGATAATATTCACCCACCCAACAAACAAGATGTTGGGAATCGGCTTGCAATGCTTGCGCTAAAAAACAATTACGGCAGAATCGACCTTGTTGCAGATAGCCCAGAGTTCGATTCGCTCCAGCTGGAAAGTGACAAGCTTGTTGTCACTTTTAAGAACACTGGTGGTGGTCTTACAACACGAGACGGAAAGCCTCCTACTCACTTCGAAATCATTGGCCCTGGCACCCAGAATTTTCTTCCTGCACGAGCAGAGATCGATGGTGACGCAGTCATCCTTTCTGCTGATGGTGTCCAAGTACCAACGGCTTTTCGATTCGCGTGGGATAAATCCGCAGAACCGAATCTCACTGGTGGAACAGGACTCCCTGTTGGAGCCTGTCGAGCCGGTGAGGTGCCAGACTACCTGAGCCGCCATTCGCTTGGGCAGGAATATGAACTTGTCTACGAACTTGACCTGAACACTCTCAACAACACAATTGACTACTCGATCGACCAAAGCGAGAACATCTCTGACTTTGATCGAATTGGATACCTCGTAGAACTTGAATCTGCTGCATTTGGCCCGCAGGCAATTTTTGTATCAATGAATGCATTCACGGATGATGTTAAGAAGATTGGCGTTCCCCAATTCAGCGCTGACACATTCTTCCAACAATCGGTTGAAAATGTTGAATCCTTCTCAACGGTTCCATCGCTCAATCACAAAAACATTGAAGGCAATATCGAGTTTTGGTCAAATAACTATGCTCCGAATAACACATCGAATGTTCCCGGTGGCTCAGATTCGCTTTACGATATTGGAGACAGTATCGCAGAGCCGCTCAATGGGTACGGCTCTATGCAGGTCCACAACACGAAAGGTAAACAAACTCTTTTCGCGCTCAATCACTGGGGAATGGGCGACGGTGCCGACCTCGGCATTGGGAACAGTGAAGGTTCAACTCGTGACTGGACATTCACCAAGAATGCCGGCGACTACTCAAGCAAACGTCTCCGGGTCTACGTACGGCCAACAGTTCGCTCACAATAACGAAATCGCCTCGCACCAGCCGAAAGCGTCACCTCCGATGCAGAGTGTCTCGCTGCAAGCCATCGACGAGATCATACACCCGACGGAACACCAGGTTTAGCGGGCATATTTTTTTGGAGATATACCAGAAACTCCTCAGGGCCATTGCCAACAAACCCTTCAATAGGACCAATTATTTTACAGTCCAATTGACCAAGTGTGATCACTCGAGAAAAAACGTCAACAAACGATTCTGGCGTCCAGACTGTACAGTGCACATCAAGATAATACTTTTCTCGCTCGACAAACTGAGCAAAACCCAGTGCATCTTGATCTGTATAGTGCCGCTTCAGCTCATGAAATAGTGGAACAACACCATCAAATTCAATCGTACTATCGTCTTCAAATGTCTCTGAAAGGAACTCCATGACCTGTGTCGGTGTTGGCCGTACTGGCTTTTCAATAGACCAGCCAATTACCTGAGCAAGTGTGGTAGTCGATCGGAAAAAATCTATAGTTTGACGATGATCAGGAACAACGAGGGCAATGACCCCACCCGGCTGCAGAACATCCAGAATGTCTTGCAACCACCCGAGCGGATTTGGCACATGCTCAAAAACACGTGACGCCACAGCATAATAAAAAGGCTCGTAGCCAACACAGTCTGCAAGCGGTCGCCCGGGGGCCCAGATAGCATCAATTGCCGGCAACTGCTTACCAACAGCCTCTGGATTTTCATGAAACTTCCGCTGAAGTTCGCCTTCGTCACAGCAGTCAACATACAACACATCGTGAACTGATCTATCAGTGACGGGCTGAAAATACGGGCCAATCTCAAGACCACGCCGTTCGGTCTCACAACCTTCCAGAATTACAGAAGAACGGACCGATGGTTCAGATTGCTTCTGAGCCAAGTCAGTGATTTCATTTTTTTCAGAACAACTAGTAATTTGTGCCATGCTTTACGTCTTCGAAAAAAAGTGCGATTACCTGCCCTCATCGCCGTCTGATCAGGCAGCTTTTCTTGATGCATCTCCACCGTACAGTCGTAATGTTTGCTTTTCTTCCTGCACCTCATCCTCAAGCCATGCTCGACCAAGGCCTCTCTGCTTGATCCATGCAAAAGTTTCAGAAAGCCCCTCCTTCAGGGTTACCTTCGGTTGATAACCAAGCACACTTCGAGCGAGTTCATTCGACAAGACCCGATGCGTGTACCCAACAAGCTCTTCTTCAATAAACTCAGGTTCGATGCCACCACCAACCGTTTCTGCAACAAGGCCAGCAAGCTGCCTTACACTTGTTTCACAGCCTGAACCAATATTGAACACATCTCCTGAAAAGTGATGTGGTGACGTGACCGCCTGCGCAATGGTGTCAGCAACATCGTCCACGTACACAAAGTCTCGTGTCGCGGAACCACTCCCCCAGACAGAGAACGTTTCTTGACCTTGTAACTGACTCACGAACGCTCGTCGCAAAACAGCAGCAACAACATGTGAACGATTACGTTCAAAATGATCACTTGGCCCATAGATATTACCGGGGATCAGCGTCACTGTTTCAACCCCTGCTGCATCTCCAAACAGATGTGCTGTTTCACTGACAACCAGTTTTGCAAGCCCGTAACACCCCGTTTCACCAGAGGGAAAGCCTTCTCGTAGACTTTTCTCAACAAGGGGTAGTCGACTATCTGGACCGTACGAGCATGGCGAACCGATGAGTATTAGTCGGCGACACCGATGAAAGCAGGCGGCCTGAATAACGTTGATACCAATTCTATGATTTGTATGAAAAGCCTCTGCCTGACGTCCTGCTAAATACGCTACGCCACCAACATCTGCAGCCAGATGCACGATGACCTCTGCGTCAGCGAGAACTCGTCTGGCAACCAGCGGGTCACGCATATCACCGTCTTTTCGCCCAAGGGCACGCGGAATGACCCCCGATGCAACACATGCTTTTTGAACATGCTTTCCGAGGAACCCAGAACCTCCGGTAAGAATAACATTCATGACCGTACTCTCCTTGACTTTTCTGCAAGAACCGACTCATACATCACCTTGTATTGCGCCGCCATCTGGCGAAGACAAAATTTCTTTTGAACATTCTTCTGGTGCAGTTGCCGCCTTGGTGAACTTACAGGATCAGCAGCGTCAACGACGGCCTGACAAAGTTTTTCAACATCTTCAACGTCCACCGCACTACTTGAATAAACCGTATCATTGCCATGACGATAGACAAACATCGAACGTGCAAGAGACGTTACGATTGGTCTGCCGCATGACAACACATCAGCCAACACCGCTGAACCCGACTGACCAACCTCATCATACGGAAGAACAAACACATCCGCCTGCTTGAGAACAGCAGCCTGCTCTGCAGAATCATCTAGAAAGCCTGTGAAGATCACCCGGTCCTGACAGCCAACTTCATCAATTCTCGCAAGAAGTTCACTCCAATATTCATGCCCCAGCCTATCTTTCGGATGGACGCCGCCAGCAATCACAAGACGAAACTCAGCCGGCAACCCAGGCATGGCATCGATGATATAACGATGCCCTTTATAACCGCTGACAAACCCAGGAAGCACTAACCACTTCTCACCAGGCCGTTTTTGATACGGAGCCGTCACACCATCAGACACAACTGGCTCAACCGGAATAGGAAGCAGATGGACTCGCTTTCGAAGCCTTGGATACGCCTTTATGACTTTGGCATAAGTATCTTTACTATGGACAACAATTGCATCTGCAGCAAACAGACAACGACGCATAAGCCTGTTTCGAATTTTATAGCACGCAGCAGACAAAACACTTTTCAGTGATAGCTTCATGCCCTTCTTACACATACTGTTTTTCCAGGTATGCAGACTCAGGACGATCGGCTGCCGAATATTTCGCATAAGCCTGAGCAACCGACGATCAGCATATCTTCGCGTCTTCCCAAAAAAGCAGAACTCGTGCTGAATATGAACGAGTTCAGCATCACTTGCACGCACCTGTTTTATGAGCTTTGTGATGTAACCCTCTTGTTTTCGACGAGAGTCGAGCGTGTCGTGCTCAATGAGATTTTCAAGCTCAATCGGCTCAACGGTCGCAAAAGATGTAAAACCTGACGTTAGTCGCTTTGCAAATTCAGCATTGCCACACTGCTGATTCCACGGTGTCAGGAGGCCAACACGTAAACACGTATGGCCTGCTTGTTTACAACTTTTTGAAGCTGGCGGCACTTGCTGCCGTTTCGGTGCACACTGCTCGAAAGATTGTGCTGAAATGGAAGGGGTACCAACAGAAATCATGGCGTTCACACTCACAAAAACCCCAGATCAATACACTTCGTGGGACGACTCAACGTGATGTATTCATAGCGTCCAAGATCCCTCAAATGGAATGGCAGTCTCAGGCGAGTAAACCACCCAAACTACGCATTTGCATGCTCGGCTCCCTGTTTCAGGTGCCGGATCGAGTCTTCGATCGCTTATGAGCCCCTCAGAAAGAGTTCGACCACACCAAGGATCTTCAGCAGAATTACCAGCGTGCAACTCCCGGCAGTTTGACACAACAAAACCAAGGAAAATCCCCATGCCACGGCATACACAAACGTAATCGTAAATGGATCTCGAACACACACCAAGACAAACACAATCACACCTAGTATTGAGCTGAACGTATTGAGCTGAACAAATAGTCATGGTCAACCAAACCGTAGCTGTTTCTGCACTCGTTCCTATTTGTTTTTTTGAGTATTATTTCCGTATACGTTTAAGCGAGATACATCAAAATGACGGTGAATTGAGCATGACCGCGGGCTCTGCCAAAACAGCCAAAATTTCTGGACTTACAAATGATTGACTGAATTATGTTCCGAAAACTCCTCAAGCGACTCCGTGGTTCTGTTGATCCATCGCTACAACGAGAAGTAATACCTCTCTTGAAGCGTTGGCCTGTCATGATTGGCGATCGCTTCTTCATGCATTCTTTAGACGGACAACGGCTTCTTTTAGACCCACACGATCTTCACCTCTGTTGCCATATGACAGAGCGTGGTGTCTGGGAAGAGCATGTCCGTGAGATGTTGTTGCATTGCCTCAAGCCTGGCGACACGTATGTCGACGTCGGTGCAAATGTTGGACTGCACGCTCTGTATGCGAGTGCTATTGTGCAGCAGACTGGTCAATGCCACGCCTTTGAGGCGTCTCCTCGTTCGTACGACTTTCTCAAGGCTAATATTGACGTGAATGGTCTCGTGGGGCGAGTTCTCCCTTACAACGTAATTGTTTCAGACACACACGAAAAAATGTCTTTCTGCCAACATGACTCCCATCCAATGCAATCTGGTATCACCATTCCGGAAGCGACACTTCAACACACGTCCACCAAGCCTGAAGATCTGAGTATTTCTGAAATCGATTCTGTCACACTTGATTCTGTACTAGAAAACGTCTCCGTTGATGTTCTCAAAATTGATGTCGAGGGGTACGAACCGCAGGTTA
>PKCL01000476.1 GCA_002862165.1 Planctomycetaceae bacterium | reverse complement strand
TGAGGAGGCTTTTGTGAGCGAATTTCGAGAACCATCGGTCGAATCCTTTGATGATCCGCAGCCCGAGGACCGTGTTCTGCGCCCACAGCGTCTCGAAGAAATGGTCGGGCAGCAAGATGTTCATGAACGACTCGCAATTGCAATCGACGCCGCTCGAAAACGATCAGAGCCGTTGGGTCACATCCTGCTTGATGGACCACCGGGATTGGGAAAGACCACATTTGCAACATGCATACCAAGAGAACTTGGGACAACGTTGCAGATTGCCAGCGGTGCCGCGCTCGCTGCTCCAAAAGATCTGCTTCCTTATCTTACAAATGCCGGTGAAAGTTCCGTTTTGTTTATTGATGAAATCCATCGTCTTCCAATTGCCGTAGAAGAGTTTATGTATCCGGCCATGGAGGATTTCCGGATTGATATTACTCTTGGCGATGGAATGAGCGCACGGACAATTAATATGCCACTCCAGCCGTTTACTCTCGTTGGTGCAACAACGCGTGCGGGATTGATTTCGGCACCGCTTCGAGATCGGTTTGTTGTTCGGGAGCATCTTGACTACTACAGCGTCCCTGAACTCGCGAAAATAATTTTTCGATCTGCTGGAAAACTTGACATGCCCATGGATGATGAGACAGCGACAGAGATTGCAGGAAGGAGTCGGGGCACACCTCGTCTGGCAAACAATCGACTACGCTGGGTCCGGGATTACTCAACAAGTCGAGCTAATCGAGCTGTTGATCTTGAGATCGCGAGGACCGCACTTGAGATGCAGGGTATTGATGAGCTTGGTTTGGATAGTTTTGATCGTCGTTACCTCGAGACGCTTCAGCGTGTTTTTGGGGGCGGACCGGCTGGTATTGAGGCAATTGCACACACTATGAGTACGGCGGTCGATACACTCGAAGACGATGTTGAGCCATTTCTTTTGCGGTATGAATTGATTATTCGAACCGCCCGAGGTCGTCGTCTCACAGACCGGGGTGAGGCGCATTTGGGTGACGCTCCACGTTCGGGGCCGCAGCAGAAATTGTTCTGAAAGTATCCCGCTCGTGCTTCAAGAGAACGGTTCTTGACGGCCACTGCACTGGAACGTAGATTTTAGGGGTTCCGAGAAGTCAGATTCGTTTCTTTTCATGATCTGGCTCGTTTTTACAGGTAAGAAATTATGGCCGTCCCAAAACGTAGGCATTCTAATCGCAGAACTGGCACCCGACGGGCGCATGATTTCCTTACACCTAGGCAACTAACGTTTTGTCCGACTTGTGGGAAAGCTGTGCCAACGCATCGCGTTTGTAGTCATTGTGGGTACTACATGGGTAAACAAGTAGTAAAAACCGAGGACTAGTCTCTTGGTGGACGAATCGTTCGGGCTGCTCTTTCCGGGCCAAGGCGCACAACACGTCGGTATGGCTGGGGCATGGTGCCTTGACTGCCCCCCTGCCCTTCAGATTTTCCAAGACGCGTCCAAAGTTTTGGGGTATGACCTTCTTGCAGTGTGTACAAACGGGCCGTCTGGGAAGCTCAATACAACTGCTGTCAGTCAACCAGCGCTTCTCGTGACGAGTCTTGCAATGCTTGAGGTTTTACGAAGACGCGAGGATACGCCGTTTGCCGGAGATCGTGAGGAATTTCTTACAGCGGGTCTCTCTCTTGGAGAATATTCTGCTCTCGTGCATGCCGGTGCTTTGGATGTGCAGTCAGCCGTACGGGTTGTTGATGTGCGAGGCCGTGCCATGCAGGCGTGTGCGGATGCAGAGCCGGGTGGAATGGTTGCGATTCTAGGGCTCGACCGAGATCAAATTGGTGAGGTGTGTGATACATCCCGTGGCAGTGATGTTCTCTCGATTGCGAATGTTCTTTGTCCCGGAAACATTGTTGTTTCGGGGAGTCGATCTGCGTGTGACAGAGTGTCTGACGAAGCCATGAAAGCTGGTGCAATGAAATGTGTGCCGCTCGAGGTTGCTGGTGCGTTTCATACCCGACTCATGGAGCCGGCCCGGGACAGACTCGCAGAAATCCTCGAAGAAATAGTTATTTGTGAGCCGAGGATTCCCGTGATCAGCAATGTTGATGCAAAGCCTCATACCGACCCGGATGAAATTCGTAGCCTGTTGGCACGGCAGGTCTGTGGTGTCGTCGAATGGCATGCGTCAATGGAGCATTTGCTATCGACGGGAGTGGGTTGCTTGTGGGAGGTTGGACCGGGCAGAGTTTTGCGAGGGCTCCTCAAGCGAATTGATCGAAAAAAGCCATGTAATGGTGTGATTGAACCGTAACCAAGATCGTTCTTTTGATGTCGATGATAAGAACGTGACGAAACACAAAAACAGATTCTAGAAAGAGAAATGGGTGCGCGTTATGGCCGAAACAAACCAAGAAAAGACATTGCGGGTCGATTTATCCGGCCAGGTAGCCCTTGTGACAGGCGCAAGTCAAGGCATAGGCCAGGCTATTGCAGTGACATTGGCAGCAAATGGAGCAACGGTATGTCTGCTGGCGAGGAACAAAGAAAAGTTGGCATCCGTCGCCGAAGTAATTACCAGTGCTGGAGGCAAGGCTGACCCTATGCCCTGTGACGTTTCTCAATCCGATGCAATTGAAAAAGTAGTGGAGACGATTGTTCAAAAACATGGACGGCTCGATATCCTCGTTAATAATGCTGGTGTGACTCGAGATACACTCATACCCCGAATGAGTAATGATGAGTGGGACGAAGTCTTGTCGACAAATCTCCGAGCGCCGTTCTTGTTTATGCGGGCAGCGAGTCGTCCAATGATGCAACAGCGTTACGGCAGGATTGTGAATATTTCAAGCGTGTCAGGGATCATCGGGAATCCTGGGCAGGCGAACTATTCAGCCTCGAAGGCAGGTCTAATTGGGCTTACTCAGACAGTGGCAAAAGAGCTAGCCGGCAGGAAAGTTACCGTGAATGCAGTTGCTCCAGGCTTTATTGCAAGTGAAATGACCGATGCCCTAGGGCCTGCCCTTTTGGATGTGGTGAAAAAACGAGTTCCGGCAAAAAGGCTTGGTCTGGCAACAGAAATTGCCGAGGCAGTCGCATTTCTTGCCTCCCCATCTGCTGGCTACATCACCGCTCAGACTCTTGTTGTAGATGGCGGTTTGATCGGTTGAGATGCCTTTCTTGCCGATTTTTTGGTACGAACTGGACAGAGTATGGTGTGACCCGGTATATCTTGCGTACGATATCGGACCTTAGTGAACCGTTTCGTATAAGTTTGTGGTGGGTTCGCTAGTTAATAACATTTCATACGTTTCGCGAGACAGGATCGCGATTTACAATATTTGGAGGATCAAACGTGGCATCAGTCCAGGATCGAGTGATCGACATCGTTGCTTCTCAGTTAGGTGTAAGCAAGGAACAGATCACTCCCGAGACATCGTTCATTAATGACCTCGGTGCAGACTCTCTCGATACCGTGGAACTCGTTATGGAACTCGAGGAAGAATTCGAGATCAATATTCCCGACGATGCTGCTGAGAAAATTCAGACTGTTGGCCAAGCGGTTGAATTCATTGAAAATAACCAAGGCTGATTCAGTTTTTCAAAGGTCACATGTTTGGCTCAGGGTTGATCAAGGACGACATGAAGCGAAGGATTGTGCTTACTGGTCTCGGAGTAGTTACGTCTCTTGGCAGGCCTGTTGAAACGCTATGGAGTCGATTGCTTGCTGGTGACAGCGGCGTCGGACCAATAACCCTTTTTGACGTGTCGGGGTATCGGGTTCAGTTTGCCGGACAGGTTCCATGGGATGGTTTAGCTGAAGGTGTCGCAGGCATTAAAGAGCTTCGACGAATAGATCGCTTTACACAGTTTGCGATTGCTGCTGCTGCTGACGCGGTGCGAGATTCTGGCATCGAGTTTCAAAAAGAAGACCCGTATCGGTGCGGTGTCGTTGTCGGATCGGGTATCGGTGGGTTAGCTGAGTTCGAGGCACAACATGAGAGGTTAATCAAAAAGGGTATCGATAAGGTTTCTCCGTTCACTATACCGAAGTTGATCGTGAATGCTGCGAGTGGCAACGTCTCTGCAATTCACGGCATTAAAGGACCAAACTTTGCTGTTGCGACTGCGTGTGCAAGTGCTGCAAATTCTCTTGGTGAAGCGTTGCGTGCTATTCGTTGTGGTGATGCCGATGTCATGGTGGCCGGAGGAAGTGAGGCGGCCCTTACCCCCATGGGTCTTGCCGGTTTTCAGAATATGAGAGCCCTCTCTTTTCGAAGTGACGCACCACAGCAAGCGAGCCGACCATTTGATAAAAACCGAGACGGTTTCGTGCTGGCAGAAGGGGCGGGCGTTGTTGTCCTCGAGGAACTTGAACATGCTCGCCAGCGCGGAGCAAAAATTTATGGTGAGCTCATGGGGTATGGTTCGAGTGGTGACGCCGGACATATTACCCAGCCTGACGAGGAGGGACGCGGTGCTGCAAGAGCTATGTCGATGGCCCTAGATGATGCGGCTATCCCCCCGGATTCTATTGATTACATTAATGCTCATGGGACAAGCACTCCACTTGGCGATAAAGCGGAGACCTTAGCGATTAAGAAAGTATTCGGTGAGCATTCGGGAAGCCTTGTTGTCTCGAGTATCAAAAGCCATCTTGGACACACACTTGGTGCAAGCGGTGGTATCGAACTCGTGGCCTGCGCAATGGCGCTCCAGCACAATGTGATTCCACCAACGATTAATCTTGAAACACCAGATCCTGAGTGTGATCTTGATTACGCACCAAATCAGCCAAGAGAATTACAGGTAGAAGTGGCTATGAGTAACAGTTTTGGGTTTGGCGGTCATAACGCCAGCCTGATACTCGGTAGGCTTTCCTGAACCTTGGTAGCCATTTCTGAAACCTATGTAATCTGGAACTTATGTAATTTTGAACTTGAGTGCGTAGCTTGATAAGTCTGCCTTGCGGAGGATTGGCTCACAGTAGTGCTTAGAGAAGAGTTCTGTACTTCAAAGCCGGCAAGTTGGTTCTATGCATATTTCTGGAGCACCTCATATCACTGTGAAAGCGTATCAACGTGTTTTCGTGTCGCGCATTACTTGGGCCTTGCTGGCCATTTGGGCCCCGGGCCATGCATACTGCCAGATGTCGGCAACCGCTGGGCAGGTATGGAAAACATACGATATTGCACCTTTTGTAAAAGTAGCTGGAGTTGGAAGCGAAGAGCATGTCGTGCACTGGATTCTCCAGCAGACTGGGTATGAACAGTGGCACGGAAAGCACGCGGCGTCTCTGTCAGCAGCTGCGGCGAAGCTTTCGTGCTATCACACCGCAGATATGCAGGCTAAAGTCGCTGAAGTTGTTGAGCGATTTACCACAGACGTTGCATCTCCTCATCGTTTTCAAATTCGTGTCATCGGGATAGGTACGGTGCGGTGGCGTCAGCAGGCATCGGAGACAATGACAGCACTGCCGACTGCTACAGCAGGCGTTCAGGCATGGGTCGTACCTCGTGAAAATTCTGCGGAGTTAGTCAATCGCCTTTTGGCACGAAGTGATGTTGAAGAATTACCAGTCGGGCCAGTGTTCGCAGCAAACGGTGTGCCCGCAACGTTATCCGGCGTTCGTGAACGGTCGTACATTCAAGACATTACTATTAATGCGTCGCTTCCAAATGGTTGGCAACCACTGTCAGCTACGTGTCGAGAGGGCCTGAGCGTTGATGTGCAACCGCTTGTCTCTCTTGATGGTGAACTCGTTGATATGGTTCTTCGCTGTCGGATTGATCAAATAGAACGCATGGCATCCGTTTCAGTAGCTGTACCTGTCGGCAATCGCCCTGACGTGAAGCTAGAAGTTCCCCAGATTTCGGCAGTACGGATTGGTGAGCGATTCCGTTGGCCGGCCTCGCGAACGCTTGTTGTTGGGTTGGGCCTAGTCCCTTGGCCAGTACCCGGTCAAAATAAGGCGGCGTCGGCAGGTCTTTTCACTGAAATTAAACGTAGTGATGCAATTGTTGTGATTGAGCCACGTCTCCGTAACGAGGTGCCACAACAGTCAGCTTTTCCCTCATCTGATCTAAGATGGATGAAATCACGTTCGTACTGTAGCCTTTCCCGTCGACATCAGCATTCTGACGAATAGTCGACCTGTTAATATTTGTATCAGCCTTTCGAGAACATGGACTCTGGTTTCTTTTATGAATGCAACGAATCATCGCCGGGTTGTAGTGACTGGTGTGGCCGCCATTTCACCATTCGGTCTTACGGTCGAAGATCTCTGGTCAGGGTTAATTGAGGGACGTTCGGCTGTTGGGCCCCTGTCGGCCTTTCCCGTCAAGAATTTGCCGTTGCGTTACGCCGCTGAAGCAGATTGTTTCTCTGGGCACATAAGTGAATTTGGTGAACTCGATGCGAGTCAAAAAAAGTCGATTCGAAAGGGCTTGAAAGTGATGTGTCGTGAGACACAAATGGCAGTCGCGGCTGCACAGCGTGCACTCTCTGATAGTGGTCTTGTGACCGGAGCATCACCAACTGTGACTCCGGAGCGATTTGGGTGTGTATTCGGTTCTGATTATATGTTGACAATGCCAGAAGATTTTACGACGGCAGTTGAACGTTGTCGGGGAAGCGATGGCCAATTTGATTTCAACAGTTGGGGTGCCGAGGGGCTTCCTTCCATGACACCCCTTTGGTTGTTGAAGTATCTGCCAAACATGCCGGCAAGTCATATTGCTATCTTCAATGACCTCCGTGGCCCAAGTAATTCACTTACAGTGCGCGAGGCGAGTGGTCATATTGCTGCCGGAGAGGCGGCCATTACTATTAAACGTGGAGCCGCTGATGTCATGCTTGTGGGAGCGACAGGCACCCGTATCCATCCGATGA
>PKCL01000115.1 GCA_002862165.1 Planctomycetaceae bacterium | reverse complement strand
TGGGGGTTTGCTTTTGTGAATCCCTCAGTTTCTGCACTTGTTTCACGATCTGCAGATTCTTCTGAGCAGGGAGAAGTGTTAGGTGTCAATCAATCCTTTGCCTCGCTCGGTCGTATACTAGGTCCGCTTGTGGGATCTCTTCTATTTGCTGTTCACCCATCCCATGCCTTGCCGTTTGTTGTGGCAGTACTCACGCTCTTTTTCGTCGGTGCAATCCTGAGAAGTGTTGCATCGACAATACGTAATCGAGCGAACACGTGACCATAAATTGTTAGGGCGTACGAAGGTCGGTCTCAGCGATGTTGTTTGGATCGTCCTGGATGAACGTCTCACGATTGAGCTCAAATTGTTCTAATTTTCGGTAAAGCGTGGCACGGCTTATCCCAAGTTCTTCTGCAGCGTCAGGTATCTTGCCCTCTGCTCTCCGTAAGGCCTCTGTAATCAGAATCTTTTGCCACTCATCCAATCTTAAAGATCCCTTAAGCTTCCCTGAGATTTGTTGGAAATTCGGGAAAGCCATTGTCTGAAGTTCTTCGGGAGTCGCGTCTACCGTATCGACTCCGGCGAGCGACACTAAGGGCTTTGATTCACCATCAGCTGTAGCCTTTTGATGCCCCGCACAAGCGGCCGATGCAAGACTGATGAGTGAGACAAAAAAGCCAAAGTCGTTGTCTTGCAGTCGATCATCTTCAGCAGTAGCACAAAGCGCCGCCCAAGGGCGTTCTCCATCAAGAACAGGAATAAACATGAGTCCATATGAATGAGTACTGTTCCCATCATTTCTGTTATGAAAATTGCATTTTGCCCATACGGCATGCCCGTCACGAATGAATTTTTGGCAACGAGTTGCATCAAGCCGTTCGGTGAGATCGCTTGATGGCGGGACAACCAAAACAGATTCCAGCGTATTTGTCTCATGAAGCTCAAACCAACCAACTGCATCGGCTCCAGTATGTTCAGCTGCAATCTCTACCGTTGCTGCAATGACGTCTTCGATTGATTGTGATGCAAGGAGCCGGATACTGGTCTGGTAAAGAAGCATCGTGCGACGTCCTTCGTCAACAAGGCCATCACGTGACCGTTGAAAGTTATGCCCTTCAATTTCACCAACTGGCTCACATCGAATTATTTTTTCAGATTCATCATCTGATTCTTCCAAGGATCGTCTTGACGGAATTCTGAAAATAAATTCCGTTGTGCCAATCTGGATAGACATTTCCGGTTGGAGTGAGAGTTCTGTAACTCGTTGACCATTCACCCAGGTGCCATTGCGGCTTTGCAGATCTTTTATCTGCCACTCGCCGTTCATACTGTTTCTTGATATAGATGCGTGCCCACGACTCGTAAGTCTGTCAGCAACAACAATATCAGCGTCTACTGCTCGACCAATAATGTTGTTTTGTTTTGGGAGGAGTAGAAAACTTGGTCCATTTCGTTCCGCAATTTGAAGTACGAGTGTGGCTTCAGGTTGAGGTGTCGAATGATCTAGTTGACATTCTGGCGGTGGTGAAGTGATAGGAATTGAGCTACTCGACATGGAGCCAGGTCCTGATGATTCGAAGGAACAATTTCTAAAGGGATTTAGACATTTTCCGTGCAAGAGCACAGACAAATTGAAATATGCCGGTATTATGACAGCAGCGGAACATCCAGCCGTAAAACGCCCTTTGAAGTTTAAATGAACTGTCAAGAACCTCAACCGTGTCAAACAAATAGGCAGAGTGAAGTCTGTGATCGACTCATGCCGCCGGAAACAGGCATCGTTGTTGTCGGGCACGGAACAGCTGATCCTATAGGAGCAGCTGAAACGGCCGACACTGTTGCGCAAGTCGGCGCAATCCTGCCGAATGTTCCAGTCGAACTAGGCTATCTCGAAGTCATTGAGCCATCGATAGCAATGGCAGTAGAGCGTCTAGCAGATCGTGGCTGCAAAAAAATTATTGCGATTCCAATACTTTTGTTTGCAGCGGGTCATGCGAAACAAGATGTCCCACAAGCGTTGCAGGAGGCCGTCGCTAGGCATGGCTTGACTGTACAGCAGGCTGATCCACTAGGCTTGCACGAGCAAATTATAAATCTCGCCCGTCGTCGATTTTGGGAAGCAGTGAAGGGGCGGACTCCGATTCAAGGAGGCGATGAAGCAATGCTTGTCATTGGCAGAGGATCAAGCGATCCAACAGCCAGTCAACAACTCTGGGGGTTTGTACGTTCGACATATAGCCCCTTAGCAAATGTCGCAAAGCACAGGTTTGCTGTGAGTTTTGTTGCCGCAGCAAAACCATCAATTGATGAAGCAGTGACGCAGTTACTTCGAGGTGACAATAGTCGACAGTCAGTGAAGCGGGTTGTGTTGCACCCACACCTTCTTTTTCATGGACATGTTGAGAAGCAGGTCGACGGACATTTGGAAAAGGCCGAAATTGCATATCCGTCTGTTGAGTGGGTAAAAGTGCCCCGGCTTGGAGCCGCACCAGAAGTAGCACATGCGCTCGTTGACCGGGGATTAGCGTGTCTGCAAGCGAGGAACTGATTTCTGGCCATATTTTTTAAAAGTCCACTCAAAAAAGCCATCTCGTCACAGACGAAGAAAGTCGTCACAATAGAGTAACGTTTTTGGTGTGATGGTCTGATCTCATGAGAGAATGCCCATTGTAAGATTTTATGCACACAAGTTTAAGTGTTTTTTGGAAGGAGTTTGCTGCGTGGATTGCCACCTACCAGTAGCTGATAGAAATAATTCGATCCAAACCGGCGGTTTAACAACGGCCCGCAAGCTGTTTTTTGTCGGGCTTGCGGGAATCGTTCTGCTACCCGCTTTCAGTTTTGCAAACGAAGGTGGATCTCCAACGCCAGGGCCAAATGATCGACAGATTACGCTTGCTGTAAAAAGTTACCTTGAAAGAGAACATTTTTTGCGCAAGCCAATCGATGATGAAATTGCAGCTCGTTGGTTCAATACCTTTCTTGCGGCACTTGATCCGCTCAAAATCTATTTTCTGCAATCTGACGTCGACTCTTTTGCGGAAAGGAAATCGAGTCTCGATGACCTTGTTCGAAGGGGAGATGTGAGTTTTGCTTATGAGGTCTATGATCGCTTTCTTGAGCGAGTTGATGAAAGGATCCCAATTGTTGAGGAATTGTTGAATTCAAAGCTAGATTTCAATCAAAAAGAATCAATTGTCATCGATCGTGACATCGCCGTTTGGGCAAAGACCCAGGACGAAGTACGCGATAAGTGGAAAAAGCGGATTAAGTACGACTTACTTGTTCAGAAAATGGAGAAAGTCGCTCCCGAAGAAGCCAGGAAAAAACTACTGCGCCGCTATACGAGTTTTGCAAAACGCATGCATCAGATGAACGCAGATGAGTTGCTGGAGACATATCTGTCATCGCTTACGAGTTCGCTCGACCCCCATACTAGTTTTATGTCTCCAGGAACGCTCGAGAATTTTGAAATCACAATGAGACTTCAGCTTGATGGTATAGGCGCCTCGTTGAAGGGTGAAGACGGCTACACGACGGTTGCCGAACTTGTTCCTGGAGGGGCAGCAGATAAAGATGGTCGGCTCAAGAAAAAAGATCGGATTGTTGGTGTAGGTCAGGACCGTGAGGGCGAGATGGTTGATGTCGTTGACATGAATCTCAATGACGTTGTGAAACTCATTCGTGGCAAACGTGGGACTGTCGTTCGTCTTAAGGTTATTCCCGTGAGTCAGACAGTACCAAAGGTTTACGACATCGTACGGGCAAAAATTGAGCTGCAGGATAGCGCAGCGCGTGGTGAAATTATTGAGGAGGGTATAAAGGCAGACGGGAGTCCTTGGCGGATCGGCGTGATTAATCTCCCCAGTTTTTATATGGACATGGCAGCTGCCCGGCAGGGACAGGCTGATTATAAAAGTAGTACTCGTGATTGTCGGGAATTGCTGGAAGGGTTTCGCGAAGAGGGGGTTGATTGTGTCGCGCTTGATCTTCGTAACAATGGTGGAGGGTCTTTGCCCGAGTCTATTTCCTTGACGGGTCTTTTTATCGATACAGGCCCAGTTGTCCAGATTAAAGATGCCGATCAACGAGTCCAGCAATATGACGACCTGGAGCCCGGTGTTGTTTGGGATGGCCCGCTTGTCGTACTAGTAAACAAGTTCAGCGCGAGCGCAAGTGAGATTGTCGCAGGCGCAATACAGGATTATCGCCGCGGCTTGGTCATCGGTGATTCAGCAACTCATGGAAAGGGTACTGTGCAAAGTTTGCTTGATCTTGGGCGCCAGCTTTTTCAGCGTCTGCCAAATGCTCCGTCGCTTGGTGCATTAAAAATCACAATGCAGCAGTTTTATCGCCCGAGTGGGCTAAGCACCCAAATGGAAGGGGTGAAGAGCGATGTGCAATTGCCAAGTATTACTGATCACCTTCCAGTTGGAGAATCAGATCTCGACAATGCAATACCTTTTGATCGCGTTGGTAAAGCAGACTTTACGGCAACTAATGATGTCAATGAATCAATGCTTGAAACACTTCAGCAACGATCCACAGTACGTGTTGCAGACGACGAAGAGTTCCAAGAACTTGCGACAGACATTGCTCGCTACGAGGAGAGGAAAAATGAGAAGACGCTTTCTCTTTTAGAATCAGATTTTGTTAGGGAATGGAATGAGGGAAAAGCAGCAGACAAAGAGGAGGAGGAAAAACAGGAGGAAAACGCAGGCCCGCGACGCCCAGTTGTAAGGCGGGACTTCTATTTTGATGAGGCTATGAGAGTAACGACGGATTATCTTTCGGTATTATCCGGTGCTGTGATGCCTTCATTGGTCAATTCGGAAAGTAACACACAGCCAGAGTAACCGATCGAATCACGTTAGCTTTTGTAGTTCGTTCTGTAGCATAATGTCGTAGTATCATATGGGTTTTTGAAGAAGTAATCTCATTGCCTCAATTGCATTTGGGTAGTGAGGCTGTCGATGAAGAGCGTTCCAGACACGACTTGCATTTACTCGCTTGTTTCCACCCCGACCGGCGGTGCTTTCTGCAGTCCATTGAGGCGATGGGCTGTTCGTAAATTTTGCGAGCGCTTGGTACCAATCGTCACGGCGTAAAGGTTTCATATCCGCAACAGCATAAAGTTTTGCCGGTGAAGGAAGTTCCGCAATCTCACAAACGACAGTCGCTGCGTCATCGACATGAATCAGGTTAAGCCAACTCGCTGGGTCGGCAGGGATTGGTTTGTTTGCTCTGATGTCATTGAGCCGTGGAAGTCGATCCGGGCCGTAAATGCCAGCGAGTCGAAGGACGACACCCGGTCCTTTGGGGTGGTTGCTGAGAGTAGTTTCTGCTGTGAGTAATGTTTTTCCGGCCTCGCGTGTCGGGCATGCTGGAGTTGACTCACTCACTTCTTCAGCAGTCTCTGTGCCCCAAACACCAGTGGAACTAATGAATATGACCCGTGGTTCATTTGGTATTTGATCAAGTATGCGAAGGAGGCCCGCCACATGCACATCGTGATAGCTCGCATGTGCATTTCTATCGAATCCGACTGACCATAAGATGGTGTCTACCTCTGGCAGGTTCTGGAAACAGTTGGGAGACCCCTTATTTGATGTGACATCACCAACTATTGGACGGATATTCGCGTTTAATAGAAGCTGAGCCTTTGTTTGGCTACGCGTGGTAGCAAAGACAGTTGAGTCAGTTTGGAGCCATCGTCGTGCAACTCTTTCACCAAGATAACCACACCCTATGATCAGACGGGTGGCCTTATTCATTTTTTTTGTCATTATAAAGCGTCTTATCTTCCCCGGTGAGTAATGTTTTTTGTGATGTTGTTTGTTTTTCCAGCCATGTACTGAGGATGACCTGTGCCGCGACAGCATCGTGGCGTTCTTTTTTTCGCCCACGTGTAAGGCGGGCAGGCCTCAACAGCCCAGATGCTTCCTGTGAGGTGTGTCGTTCATCCTGAAAGACTACAGGGATCTCAGTGGTTTTTGTAAGCCACGCTGCAAACTTTTCGACTTCAGAGGACATTTCACTGTTTCTTCCGTCTGAGTGCAGAGGTAGTCCTACAACAAAGCCAACAATTTCTTCCTGTTTTATAAGCTTTAGGAAAAAAGCTGCATCAGCATGAGGATCCCCACTTGTTTTATGGATCATCAATGGGCTGGCAATTATTCTTTCGGCATCACACACCGATATACCAATTCTTCGACGACCATAATCTACGCCAGCAAGTCTGCCAGAAGGGAGTTTTTCAGAATTCATTTTTCAGAAAGATTTGTAACATTGGTTTTTTTGGCGAATTGCCCCGTCTGGAGGAAGTTGAGCGTTTCCGTCTGAACATCTGGGTTTTTCATCATACGTGAGTGGCGAACAGGAATAACCAGAAATCCGTCAGCACCGCTAAGTTGTGTTTCTGATACACGAACAATGGCATCGTCATCACCTTCAAGAATCGATGAGTATCCTTCGTTGTCACCTTTGCCACCGGCGATGATGCCATATTGGAACGGAGGTATTTGAAGATCGTTTCGTATTGTATCCCAATCCAGTACAAGTTCGCGAGCAGCACCAGAGGCCATTGTTTTAAGCCAGTGATTATGAGCGGCGAGTCGAGCAAGATCTGATCCCTGGTTCGGTGGCCCAAGCATCACCATGCGTTTGATTCGATTTATCATTTCAGGTTGTGCAATTTGTAGCCACCTGCGAACAACTAGGTTCCCCATGCTGTGCCCTACAAAACTTACCGTTGTAGTTGGCGGTAAGCTGGCAAGCACTTTCTCTAATGCGCGGGCGTGTGAGGCGAGAGTTGCCTGAGGGCTTGCATAACCAAACGTCATGATACTGGCTGACATATTTTTGTCGAGAAATGCGA
>PKCL01000243.1 GCA_002862165.1 Planctomycetaceae bacterium | reverse complement strand
GGAACATTATTCCAGCCCGACAACAACACCGAAAGGAATGCATATACTAAGTGTCTGAATAACGAAAACCCCTATATTTCATATATATTGTGAACCTTACACATCTTGCACGAGAACTTTCAGTTGCCTGCATGAATTCTGTAAGTCGTTGTTCAGAAACAACTTACAGCCACTCCGCAGAAAGCATCTCACCGTTTCAACATGAATTTTGCAAAATAACGTGAATTTTTCAATGTTTCAGCAAACCATCTGTCCCGTTGGAACGTATAACTAAAGTGTCCGCGAAAAGGGTGTGGTGGGAGTCAGGGAGGATTCCAACAAGTGGACGCCGGATTGGTTTCATTGCCTGTTTCGGCGATGCAACGTTGTATCCACTGTCTAGGTGGTCTTGTGAAAACGCGTAGGGGCAGTTTCACAAGTTTGCCTGACACGTGAATATGCGGAGCATCCCGCCATGGAGGATTCTTATGCATTCTAATATTTCAGAAGATCGTTTTCCTTTCGTTCGAATCCACGACGAAAACACATGCGCTGGTGGAGTTCAGCCATCAGTACATCCATGCTCGGTTTCTTCCGATGACAATGTGTTGTCAATCGAGGATCTTGCCGAACGATTTAACGTTTCCACAAAAACAATATCTCGATGGCGAGATCATGGTCTTGTAGCACAGCGGGTTGTTATAAAGGGTAGAAAACGGGTTGGCTTTCTTGCGAGCGCCGTTGACCGTTTCGTGCATGAAAACCCAGAGAGAATTCAAAGAGGCCGTCGATTTAGTCAATTAAATGACGAAGAACACGACAAACTCATTGCATGGGCTCGTCGCCTGGCTGCTGCAGGTGCATGCCCTGCTGATGTTCATCGACGCATAGCTACTCGTCTCAACAGAAGTGTCGAGACAATTCGCTACACCATAAAAAGATATGATCAGGAACATTCTGACTCAGCGGTCTTCCCAAACGCTGATGGCAAATTACGACCTGAGAGTTGTGCTCGTATTTTTAGACACTATCAACATGGTGAATCAGTAGAATCAATCGCTCGTAGATATCACAGAAGCCGAGCCAGTATTTACCGTATCGTTCTCACGCAAAGAGCTGAAGCGATTGCTCACTTACCTCTTGACTTCATGCCAAACGCACTCTTCCCGAGAAAAAGTGCCGAAAAAGTCGTCTTTCAGCCATTTCCACAAAACGTAGATGCCCCGAAACGGGTTCGTCGCCCCACCGGCTTACCGGCCTATCTTGCGAGCCTCTACGAGGTACCGTTGCTGACTCGTGAGCAAGAAGTCTGGTTATTTCGAAAATTTAATTACCTCAAATACAAAGCGACGCTCCTGCGGGATCAACTACAACAAGATCACCCAAGTGGACGATTAATGGATCAGATTGAAATGCTTTACCAGGATATCGTCGATCTGAAAAACAAGATCGTACGAGCGAACCTTCGACTGGTTGTCTCAATAGCCAAACGACGCGTTTCTGCATCTGATAGTTTTTTTGATCTCGTGAGTGATGGCAATATGTCCATGATGCGAGCAGTTGAGAAATTTGACTACGCTCGAGGCAATAAATTCAGCACGTACTCATCGTGGGCAATCATGAAAAACTATGCTCGCAGTATTCCTAACGAGCATAAAGTACGAGATCGTTTTCGTGCCGCTGATACTGAACTCTTGCAAGCTACAGCTGACGAAAGCACCGATGAGACATATCGAAGAATGGCTGAGTCTGACAGACTCAGCCAGGTTGAGAAATTCCTCGACCGACTTGAACCGAGGGAACAGACTATCATTGTTCGACGATATGGACTCAATCATGAACATGATCCTGAAACTCTCAAAGAAGTTGGGTCGGCTCTTGGAGTCACCAAAGAACGGGTTCGTCAAATTGAAGCGAAGGCTTTGGAAAAGTTGCGAAAGGCAGCAGAGGCAGAGGCCATGTTGCCTGAAATAGGTTGATGTTGCTTTTACCAGGCTTCATACATTTGGACATATAACGAGTACAAACAAGCCCATGGCATTTCGTGATTGCCATGGGCTTGTTTCATTTCAGGCTTGTTTCCGAATTTGATCCCCATTCCGTCGAAAAATAACTCTCCACGTTTGGACTGACTCTGCTTCATCATGTGGAGCCAGAAGAATTCAAGCAGCGGTGCAAGATTCGGACAAAAACGGGTTTGTATGTGATCGAGGTTGAACGCCTTGCCCCAGCCGCAGTCATTGGAGAGTGTAAAAAAATGCCACTAGGTGAAAGCTCGTTATTGTCTCAATCCGTAGCTAACGAATGAATCTGTCGGGGCCCAAACGGCCTGTGATTACCTTCGCTCATTCATGCCAAAGCTTAGCCTGTTCATCCTGAATGTTCTTTCGTTAATGCCCGTAATTCTGTTCCGATGGCACGACCAATCTGCTTGACCGCTTGCCTAATTCGATTTTCATTTTCGATTAATGCCATCCGCAGATATCCCTCTCCGGCAGGACCGAACCCAGCACCCGGACTCACAGCTACGTCAGCCTCTTCTAATAATTTCGCAGAGAAATCCATGCTGTTCATCTGGCTAGCAAATGGCTCAGGAATCTTCGCCCAGACGAACATGCTTGCCTTGGGAACAGTCACCTGCCAACCAATTCGACCGAGGCCTTCACAAAGCACGTCTCGCCGCCGCTGGTAGATCTGGGATTGATTGGCAACATCCACCTCGCCATTACGTAACGCCACGATTGCTGCAATCTGTATCGGACGAAACATTCCGTAATCATAGTACGTCTTCACAGTCCCCAATGCCTTGATGATTTCTGCGTTACCAGCACAGAAACCAACTCTCCATCCAGCCATGCTGTATCCCTTGCTCATTGTTGTAAATTCAACAGCAAGTTGCTTCGCACCCTCGACTGACAGAATACTTGGCGTTTCGTACCCATCAAAAACCACATCTGAGTACGCTAAGTCAGAAATAATCGGGAATCCATATCGCTTTGCAACAGAGACAACATCTTCATAAAAATCTTTTTCAACAACGGTGGTTGTTGGGTTGTGGGGGAAATTAACAACCAGCACCTTTGGCGGCCCATGTTCACTTTCACACCGCGATGATATTTGAGACAAAAATCTTTCTGGATTAGTCGTGTCGAGGGCAATCGGATTCCCCGAGGCTAGCGCGACGGCATAGACATGGGCGGGATACGAGGGCGCGGGAACGATAACATCGTCACCAGGATTCAGCATTGCGAGACAGAGATGACCAAAGCCTTCTTTTGATCCAAGCGTACCAAGGACTTCTGTCTCAGGGTCAAGTCGCACTCCCCACTTCCGAAGATATCGAGATGCCACTTCTCTCCGCAGGCTAATTACACCACTTGCTGGGGCATACCCATGGTTCCGAGTATCATTTGCTGCCTCAGCAAGCTTATCAATAATAAATTGTGCGGGCGGGTCAGATGGATTGCCCATGCTCATATCAATGACATCACATCCGCCACGACGCTTGTCGTAGGTTAGTTTGTTTATCCGCGCAAAAAGATACGGTGGAAGTTGCTCGATTCGTGATGCTGCTTGTATGTGCAAGTACCTCTCCTCAACCGTTTGTATTATTGAACTCCAGATCAAAACACAAACTAGTCTAACAACACTAAACTTATCCCATTTAGTTTATCGCTGACACCTTCTCCGCGGGAGTGTTTGCCAACGAGAAGAGCAGTCCATGCCTGTCCAGTACGGGGTAAACCGATAATCTATCTCAATTTTCCAGCTGCAAGCACTCAACACCGCTCGCAAGCATTCTGGGAAAATCATTTGGGCAGGGCTTCTTCAAAAGATGCTGGAGCCACGGCCGGGGATGAATCGGTCGCTGTCCGGCTCCCAGCACGAGGTACTGATAGTTCTTGAGCCTCACGTCGGGTAATCGTTGTGGCCGGCATTTCACTAGCTGCTGGAAGATTTACTGCCTGATTCGATTTTGATGATTGGCTTGTACCTGCAAGAAAATTATCGATAGATGCAGATTCTCGTAGATGCGTAAAATAACGCGCCATTTTGATTCTTTGCTTCTTCTCCAATAAATCCCGATGCAATTCATCACGAACCTCATCGAAGGTCACCTCCACCGGTTTTGTATAACCCTCACAAAAAAGGATCATGAATCGATCGGCAATCTGTATGATTCCAGACAATTCGCCCACCTTCAACGAAAATGCCTCTCTCTCAAGAGAAGGCTGGCCACTGTATTTTTGGATAGGAGGTACTTCTCCGCGCAGAGCTTTACTTGTGGGATCAACTGAATACTGTTCAGCAAGATTACCAATAATCTCTGATGTCGGATTTTGTCTCGCTATTTGCCACACTTCTTGTGCACGACGTTGATTGTCAAGCACTACCACTCTGCAGCGAACTCGAGAACCAAATGTTGCGGTGAACGCTTTCTCTAGATCTTCTCGAGTTACCGGTACCGACCCGACCAACTTCTTGAGGGCGACAGTTGGTCGGACAATGTCAGTCAGATAAAAATCGATTGATTGTTTATTTTGCTTTGAAATCTTTTCCAGCCAAGCAGCTACATCTGGCTGTCCATTGGGTGTCTGAAAGCCCATCGACTCGGCCGCTCTCGCTACCTCATGTTCAACATCTTCCTGACTAACAACCAATTTTTGTTGGACAAGTGCTTGATTAAGAATGACGCCGGTCAGCATCGCTTCCAGAACATCGTTTCCATACCGCTCAACACAAACATCACGAACCTTACGAATGGTGATTGGTTGACCGTTGACACTCGCCGCTACACCGGGTGTTGTTTGCCCCTTGCTGGTATCATTTAGAACATTCTCGATGGTGGCTTTTTCCTGAAGCTCGCCAAAAATCTTACTCGCAAGGACCCGAGATTGCTTTTCCTGATACACCTCAGCTAGCCGAGACCTCACCTCGGAAAACTGAATGTCTGCGGCTGGTAAGTGCCCTTCACATTTGATAATGATAAATTGATCAGCAACCTGCACCACTTCAGATATGACCCCATCAGCAAGTGCGAATGCAGCGGCCTCGAATTCTGAAGAGCCTGAAAAATGTCGAATAGGCTGCACCCAACCACCAATACTTGCACTTCCAACATCAACCGATTTTTCTCTCGCTACAACACCGAATGATTCAGGATCATCGAGAACTTCTATCCGCACTTTTTCGGCATCTTCTCGATTAGATAATACGATTATTCGTGCCTTTACTGTCGGGCCGTATTGGTTTTGAAATTGTTCATTTAATTGCTCGTCGGTTGGTTCTAAACTTTCTCTTGCAAGACGTCTCAGCGCAATCATTGGCCAGACGATATCTTCACGATACTGTTTTTCAGTAACCCCACGCTCGCGCTGAATAAGTGAGAGCCATTCATCTCGCGGGACATTAAAGCGTTGCGACATTTCACTGATCTCGTTATCGACATCGGCTGCTGTCACAACCACACCATTGCGTTCACACGCTTGTCCAATAATCACTTTATTAATGAGTGCACCAACGACGACAGAGCCGTGTCTGGCTAAACAGGCATCAGCCAATTCTTCCTCAGTAACACTGATGCCGTTCACAATCGCTGCCGGCTTTGCAGCAGGTGAATTGGCAGGTGGCTCTACAGCGGTTACCTGGCTACAGAAGCAGATACATATCAAGAGAATAGCAACGAATCCGCGGTACAAACTCCACCCCCGAAATGTTTTTATTGAGTTCAATGAATCCTGCATGTGTGTTGCCCTCTGAACCGTAAAAGAGTTGTTGAGACGATCACCGTGCATTCGACTCAACGAATTGGGAAGGTAGGGTGTCTGGCCTGTTCAGATCAAGCACAATCCCTGCTCATTTGTGAGCTTTTTCCGCTAAAAAGGATGTCTTTCGCTGCATGAAAGTAATTTTTCACACTTGTTCCACAATCTTGCCGATAATATCGAATAATCTGATTCCGCAAGCAGGAGTACTTTTGATGAGTTCAACAATCACCCCGATGGGTATTCGAGATGATATTACGCAATGCATTGGCCGTACGCCTCTTGTACGCCTGCAGAGAGTGACTGAGGATTGCAAAGCCTCTGTCATTGCAAAAATCGAGAACATGAATCCGCTTTGGAGTGTCAAGGACCGTATAGCCTGCGCGATGATTGACGCTGCAGAGCATGACGGGAAGCTTGATCCAGACACCGTAGTCATTGAACCGACCAGTGGGAATACGGGCATTGGGCTTGCTTACGTTTGCGCAGCTCGCGGATACAAACTCCGCGTCACCATGCCTGAGAGTATGAGCCTTGAACGCCGCAGAATGCTGAAAGCACTTGGAGCGGAACTCGTCCTGACGCCTGCCGCAGAAGGCATGCCAGGCGCCGTCCGGCAGGCTGAAGATATTTTAAGTTCGAGCAGTCAATTCTTCATGCCTCAACAATTTAAAAATCCAGCGAATCCAGATGTTCATAGAAAAACGACTGCGGAAGAAATTTGGGCGGACACTAATGGCCAAATTGACATCATCGTGTGTGGGGTCGGTACTGGAGGTACAATTACCGGCTGCGGCGAAGCACTGAAAGCAAAAAATCCAGCTATTCGTGTCGTTGCTGTTGAACCGCTCAACAGCCCAGTCATTTCTCAGGAATTGGCCGGCGATGTGATTAAGCCGGGAAAACATATGATCCAGGGTATCGGTGCTGGATTCATACCAGACATTCTAAACCTCGACATCATTGATGAAGTGGTGAAAGTTGATGACGAAGATGCCATGGAAACTGCTCGTCAACTCGCAAAGCGAGAAGGCTTAATGTGCGGTATTAGCTGCGGTGCCGCAGCATGGGGTGCTCTGGAAGTTGCAAAACGACCTGAGAACAAAGGTAAAATGA
>PKCL01000434.1 GCA_002862165.1 Planctomycetaceae bacterium | reverse complement strand
GCAATAATGAATAGCATTGTGCCACTGAGCGCTAAGTTTTTTAAAAATTGAATCATTTCAGCTGGCTGCTGATCAGATTCGGCATTCCAAAAATCATGGAAATAGTAGGTTGCGGCAAGCAAAAACAGAAGCAACATAAAAGCACCAAGACGAGCTTTAAAACCAATAGCTACCGAGATTCCCCCAACAATCAAAAAAACGATTGCACCGGACAGTAAATACTTATGAGCTGGTATTCCCAAAATCATATTTTGAGGCATACCTTTTGATGCCATGACTTCGGCAACGCTACTGAAATTCCAAATCTTGTTCCCCAGGGCACTGAGCAAAAAGATAACCGCTATCATCAGCCTGCCTACACAGGCAAGAATACCTTGAATAATTCCCACACTACACCTCCGGGAGAATTGTGAGTCTCACCTATTATTCACAACACAGGTCAAAACACGCAACCTGGTACGTTTTTCAAAGAACGTCCTTGATCACCAAAATCTAAATCAACTTCCAGCCAATATTGTCCCAGTACTTCTTGAGCTTCTGCCATTTGTCGGAATAGAGCGTTGGGTGAGCGAAGAACGACATCTGAATCTTTTGGCCCCAGCCATATTTATTATTGATGGTCTCTTTGTCATTTGATTTGGCGATACATGTGATCGCGATAACTAGATCTAAGCTCACGCAAGATCAAGGCTTCTGCCAAGCTTAATCGTTCCGTTGTCAATGTATTCCACTTTTAAGGGGTCCTGCTTCTGCTTGCCCGAAGCATTCAGTCCGATCACCAGCAAAGTTCTCGAGTTCGTTGCCAAGCCCGCTGTGAGCAAAATAACTATGCGTCCCGTGTTTTAAAGTGTCACGTTGTCGAGCGTGACAACTCAGTTATCTCTCGTCCACAAGTTCTCGTCCACAAGTCTTTCCCAACCTTTTTAAAACATCTTGAAAATCCTTCGGGAGCCGTGATTCGAAGAGGATATCCTCACCAGTTACTGGGTGAACAAATCCTAATTCAGCAGCATGTAAAGCCACTCGTGGTGCCAGTGACCGGTCTTTCAATGTCGAGCCTCGTGGCGCTGTATAGACCCGCTCACCGCAAATTGGGTGCCCACTTTCAGCAAGATGAATCCGAATTTGATGTGTTCTTCCCGTCTCAAGACGACACTCTACAAGGGTATATTCATCACCAAAATGTTCACATGGCTGAACGTGTGTTACGGCATGCTTTCCTGTGCCATCATCCGCGGAACCCCGCCGTCCATCACCGCGATCGCGTACGAGACTTGAGATTACAGTACCTTTCCCAACTCGACCAACGGCAATGGCGAGGTATTTTCTTTTCGTCGTATGCTGTCGAAATTGCTCTGCCAAGATTCTTCCTGCAGGCACGGTCCTCGCAAAGACCAGAAGGCCACTTGTTTCTCGATCAATTCGATGAACAGATCGAATCGGACCAGAGCGATGCAGTCTCTCTTTTTTTGCCCCTCTGCTTTTTTTATATTTCCCGCCAGCTTTCAGAAAGCGTCCGATCACAGTTGGCAAAAGTTCATCAAGGGTTGGCTGCAATTGGCGTCGTCGAGTGGGCCACCCGGCTTCCTCATGGTGCCTCGTTGTTGTCATACCAGCAGGCTTTTCAACAACAACAACCTGATCGTCAAGGAACACGATTTTGACATCCTCAGAACCAGGTGGTGCAGCAGCAGGGACATCAAGAAATTTAATAACTTCACCAGATTTCAAACGTCTTGCAGCATCGACACAAATATTTCCATGAACCGTGATACGTCGATTACGAATCCACCGTTCTGCAACTGCCCAGCTCGTTCCAGCGATTTGCTGCCGCAGGTAAGATGCAAGTGTGCATCCATCTGCGTCATCATTCACGTGAAAAACTTGTCCGATTCCGTGCTTCACCATGGATACCTAACATTCCAAAAAGTATGGGTATTACTTAAAAGCAATACATACGAAGAGCAATAAATTTTGCTCTATAAAACTATGAGAAATGAGCACTGTCTAAATACATGCCTCTCAATCTTACATTTAGCACGCTACCGTCCTAAGGGGCTTCTCCTCGAATGATGCAAAAACAGGTGAACTAAAGCGGCCCAACCACCACCCGCTTGACCCGAAAAAACCTAGTTTTAAACTCAATTCATTAATTCATGCGGTAGTTTTGTAACTGCCCTAAAAAAATTCTCTAAGTAAAGGGATTCCAGCGTGCCCGGAACCTGTGTCATCGGTTTGCAGTGGGGTGATGAGGCCAAGGGCAAACTTGTCGACATCCTGACAGAAAATCATAATGTTGTCGCTCGATATCAAGGTGGCGCGAATGCTGGGCATACGGTGGTATCAGATGGCGAAACATGGAAACTCTCTCTGATTCCAAGTGGTATCTTGCGTGACAATGTTACCTGTGTGGTGACCGGTGGCGTTGTTCTCGACCCAGCAAGTGCAATTCGTGAAATTGACATGCTTGAGTCACGGGGTGTTCGCGTCACTGATAAGTTGCGATTAAGTGATCGGGCCCATGTTGTCTTCCCATGGCATGTGATTGAGGATGGTATTCTCAATGGAAGCCTTTCAAGTGGCGAATCAATTGGAACAACAGGAAGAGGAATTGGCCCCTGCTATCGAGATAAAGTCGGTCGGTCACTGGCTATTCGACTTGGTGATCTCTATCGCTCAGACTTCCGTTCAACATTTAATCACATTATTGAAGTCAAGCGACGATTTCTTGAAGCAAGTCAACCAGCTGGTAGCAACGTCATCGAACTTGATGGGGACAAGATTTTTGATCAATACCAGGGTTATGCAGAAAGACTCCGTGACTACGTAGGCGAAACAACAAATTATCTTTTAGATTCTGTTGAGAGTGGTAAACCGGTTCTATTCGAAGGTGCACAAGGTGCATTACTCGACATCGACCACGGTACTTTTCCATTTGTCACGAGCAGCAACTCTTCTGGCGTTGGTGTTTCGAGTGGTTCGGGTGTTCCGGGACGATGGATCACGCGAACTATTGGTGTTCTGAAGGCATATTCTACGCGAGTTGGAGGTGGTCCTCTTCCAACTGAACAAGACAATAATGTTGGAAAACATCTTCAACAACGTGGCAACGAATTTGGTACTGTGACTCAACGACCACGACGCTGTGGCTGGTTTGATGCAGTTGCCACTCGGTATTCTGCCCGACTTTCAGGCGCTGATGAACTCGCCGTTATGCTTCTCGATGTTCTTGCTGAACTCGATGAGGTCAAAATCTGTACTGGCTATCGAATAAATGGAACTGTTGTAGATCAGTTTCCTAGCCAGATTGATGATTTGAAAAATGCGGAACCAATTTACGAGATACTTCCTGGCTGGCAAGAAGATTTGACTGGTGCTCGTAATGAATCTGATCTACCGGCAAATGCCATTGGGTACATAGATAGGATTGGAGAACTTCTTAGTCGGCCGGTGACAATCGTTTCAGTTGGGCCTGATCGAGAGCAAACTATTTTCCGGACCGACCGCACGAAGCCCGCACCATGTCCTCCAAATACCCAACAGGAACGAGCGACGGTGTGAACAACTCTGTTGCCACCCGGTCCATAACAAAAGCGCCTCGGACAGCAGGTCAACAGCAGGCTATATCGACGAATAGGCCACTGCCACAGCACGTTGCCGTGATCATGGATGGCAATGGTCGCTGGGCTGAGAAGAGAAATCTTCCGCGCATTGAAGGTCACAGGCAAGGTGTTACAAGTGTTCGTAAGGTGACTGAACATGCCGCGAGGCGGGGCATTGAACAACTGACCCTCTATTGCCTATCGAGTGAAAATTGGCAGCGGCCCCAAACTGAACTCGATTTCCTCATGCTCCTTCTCGAACAGTACATGGTTGAAGAGCGATCCCTCCTGATGCGTGAACGCGTTCGCCTCGTGATGATTGGGAGGCGCAACGGTTTGCCTAAGAGGACTCTCGCTGCGATCGACGAAACGGTAGATTTGTGTAGCAAAAATGACGGCATGCGACTTTGTCTGGCGGTGAACTATGGGGGACGGGCTGAAATTGTTGAAGCCGCGAAAACGCTTGCCCATCAAGTTGCGTCTGGGCAACTTCATCCGGATGAAATAGATGAGAGTAGCATTGAATCTCAGTTGGAGACGAACGGCATGCCCGACCCAGACCTTCTCATTCGAACTGCTGGAGAAATGAGAATCAGTAATTTCCTACTATGGCAGATGAGCTATGCAGAATTCTGGGTGACATCAGACCTCTGGCCTGATTTCACTGAGGGGCATCTTGACCAAGCAATCGAAGCTTTCCAATCACGTGAGCGACGATTCGGGGGCCTTGCTTCATCATGAAGAGAGAACCAAGCCGCTTTGCAACAATAGGTTCGCGAGTAATCGTCTCAAGTAGTCTTATTACTTGCTTTGCCGCATTAACCTGGGCTGACGCTACCGGGTTCCTCGGTGGACTCCCCGGCTGGTGGCTGCTTCCCGTTCTCATTCTCTTAGCTGTTGGCGGAGTCAATGAGTTTCTTGGACTCTATGCCGACCGACACGTCCAACTTAAGGGAGGACTACTCCGCATAGGCGTCGTTGGGATCTTTTTGTCCGTTGCTATAGGCACTCAAGCCATGATTTCTGCTACGGGAGACACTGCTCCCGTAGCAGCCCTCAGCTGGTCTGCTCTAGCTGCAACAGCTGCTATTGGTTTGCTCTTTGTTCAAGAAATCCTACTTGCTCGCACCGGCAGCCAATCTTTTGACCGATTAGCGGCTAGCGTTTTTGTACTGACGTACTTAGGTTTCCCTATGGCCTTCATGGTGGGATTACGGCTTGTCAATCTCTCTAATCTAGGCTTGGAGCAAACGACTCCAAAATACTTTGGAATCATTCCGTTACTAAGTCTTATCGCAGTTGTCAAAGCTGGTGACATTTCTGCATATCTCATTGGATCTGCTTTTGGCAGAATCCCATTAGCCCCAAAACTTAGCCCGGGGAAAACCTTGGAGGGTACCTTTGCGTCATTGGCTGGCTCACTTTTCACAGCGTGGCTGATCTTACAATCTTCTCTCATATATAGAGATGAATTACCGCTACAGCCTCTTGGTGGATGGCTTGTCTTCGGATTATTGGTCGGACTTGCTGGCATGATTGGTGATCTTGCAGAGTCGTTCATTAAGCGAGAGTTCAAGACCAAGGACTCCGGCAGGGCCTTAGGGGGCCTAGGCGGAACACTCGACCTGATTGACTCACTACTCTTTGCTGCACCCGTTGCGTGGTTTCTCTGGGTGAACGCCATCTAGGCAAAAAACCGTTTTTTTAAGGCTTACAGCGGGTTTTTTTCAATAATTCGCCATTTCCGACCAAACCCCTTGGGAACGATTCTCCTATCAGAGTATTATATAGGAGTAGCTCGACAGTAGTTTGGCTTCTGCTTGTCTGTCACGTGACGGATGCACACTTTCCTCGAGGCCATCAACCCATACTCGGTTGATGGACTTTGATGTCTCGCTCAACGATTGCGGTAGTCGATTCGAAGCGGCTCTTGGAACTTTTCGGGCCCCGTGATCAACACCTCCGAAAAATAAGAACTGCTCTGGATGTAGGAATTTCTGCCCGAGATGGAGAAATTCATATCGAGGGAGAAGATGTAGCTGTGCACAGAGCAGCACAGATCTTTGAATCTCTCGATCAATCTCTTCGGACTGACGGTATCGTTACAGACCAGATTGTTGAACGATTACTCAGTGGGAATAGCACTTCTGAAAAATCGATGCATCAAGAATCGATTGAAGTCCATCGTCCCGGTGGCCGTATAGTTCCTAGATCATCAGGCCAAGCTAATTACGTACGTGCTATTCGGCAATCTGATATTGTTTTTTGTGAGGGGCCAGCCGGTTGCGGCAAAACTTTTTTAGCGGTTGCGATGGCTGTGTCTGCTCTTCGCGAACAACATGTCACTAAGATTGTACTTGTGCGTCCAGCTGTCGAGGCTGGAGAAAGCCTTGGCTTTCTTCCAGGCGACCTTCAAGCAAAAATTGATCCATATCTTCGTCCTTTACTCGATGCTCTTCGAGAAATGATGGACTTTGATTTATTAAAGAAGCTTACAGAGCAAGATGTCATTGAAATGATTCCGCTTGCGTACATGCGAGGTAGAACATTAAATCAAGCTTTTGTCATTTTGGATGAAGCACAGAACACAACTGCTGCTCAAATGAAAATGTTTCTAACCCGCCTTGGTGTAGGGTCAAAAATGGTGATTTCGGGGGACACAACACAGATTGATCTCCCTTCAAACCGCAAAAGTGGACTTATTGATGCAATGGAACGACTCGGTGAGGTGTCCGGATGCCACCGAATTAGTCTTGGAGGCGGTGATATTGTTCGGCATCCTCTTGTTCAGCGCATTGTCGAAGCTTACGAGGAATAATGAGATAGCTCATTTCTTCATTCAAAAACGAAAGACTATTTAATAAACAACGATGAGTATTGCCCCGTCGTCATTTCGTCGCCGCATTCGTCGAGCCTCTTCAATGGAAGGCCCGCAGAGTTTCTGGGGACGACTCCTCGAGACAATCTCTCGCTCTGAGGTTCTCGTACGCCTTGGTCTGTGCCTTCTGGCTGCAATTTTTCTCTTAATTCTACTTCGTGGATGGTCACAGCCATTCGCATTCAGACTCGGATCTGTTGCTCCCCGAGGCGTTGTGGCCCGAGTTGCATTTGAGAAGCCCGATCTCGCGAGAACTCGTGCGGCACAACAGCGGGCAACGTCACAGGTCCGTGTCGTTTACATTCAAGACCGATCTCCCATGGTTCGTATTCGTGACGGACTTAAAAATCGTGTGGCTGAAATTGCTGCAGCAGAAACTTTGGCTGGTGTATCACGTGCTGCGTGG
>PKCL01000405.1 GCA_002862165.1 Planctomycetaceae bacterium | reverse complement strand
GATCTTCGGTTCCTCGAACACGGAGACACTCCAATTGCCGAAATTATGACTCAGACTGGGCTAGTGACAGCGACTGGCACGGTAACGCTCGATGAGGCAGAAAAAATCCTTATGGCAAATAAGGTTGAGAAGTTGTTGCTGGCAGATAGTAATGGCGTGCTTACAGGCCTCATCACCATTAAAGATATCGATATGCTGAATCGGTTTCCAAACGCCTGTAAAGACAAACAAGGACGATTACGAGTTGGTGCAGCTGTTGGGGTCTTTGATTTTGAAAGAGCAGAAAGTCTTATTTCAAAGGGTGTTGATGTACTTGTCGTTGATTCAGCGCATGGGCATTCGAGTAACGTCATGGAGACTGTCCAGGAAATTAAGAAACGATGGGAGATTCAGGTCATTGCGGGGAATGTGGCAACCCGGGAAGGCTGTCGGGATCTTTTGAAATCTGGCGCAGATGGGATCAAAGTTGGGATAGGTCCTGGGTCGATCTGTACTACACGGGTTATTTCTGGTGTTGGTGTTCCACAGATCTCTGCGGTCTGGGAAGCCTCGCAAGAAGTAGCTGGTACGGATGTTCCGATCATCGCTGATGGAGGGATTCGCTACTCGGGAGACATTACCAAGGCGCTTGCTGCTGGGGCCAACTGTGTCATGGTTGGTGGTTTATTAGCAGGTGTTGCGGAAAGTCCTGGTGAGACCGTGCTTTTTCATGGCCGAACTTTTAAGTCGTACCGTGGCATGGGATCGTTGGGGGCAATGGTTCAGGGTTCGAGTGAGCGTTACCGCCAGAAGCAGGATGGTCGGAGTTCGGACAAGCTTGTTCCAGAGGGTGTGGAAGGCCGAGTGCCTTTCAAAGGCTCTCTGAGCATGTTTGTTTACCAGCTCGTTGGCGGTCTTCGTGCCGGGATGGGCTATTGTGGAACGCAAACAATTGAAGATCTTCGGCGAGATGCCCGATTTATACAGGTATCTGCCGCAACTGTTCGAGAAAGTCATCCTCATGACATTGCAATCACGCATGAAGCGCCTAACTATACTATGGACTCAGACGATTAGGGTGAAATCACTTATGCGTGGTTTTGCGTTGTGGTTGGTGGCGGCACTCGCCGGTAGTATTGGGATCAGTGGCACAGCAACTGCAGCAGGCTGGCAGGATTTTTCACAAGACGCGAAGTCCGCTGTCAGAAACGCCATGTTCATGAAGAGCGAGGTCGTTTATGAGTCACCAAATCAAGTGACGGATGCGGACAGTTCTCCCTTGCTTGGGAAAGATATTCGGCTCACGTCTTCCGAGATCCCCAGTAACTGCCTTGATACGGCAGATGATTGTCAGGAGGAGCTCGACAAATTGCGAGCTGATACGCTGGCCTCGATTAATTTAGATATCCATGTCACAGGTGTAGCAGGAGATGATTTTCCCTGTGAATGTCGTCTTGAGGGTGAGGATTGGGAGCCCCGTCAGTTTGTGAATACGACTATGACGTGGAAAGCCGCTGGGTATTGTCACAAACCACTTTATTTTGAGCAGGTGGACTATGAGCGATATGGCCATGCGGCACATCCAGTCGCTGCTCCTTTCTTTTCGGCAGGTCACTTCTTTGTCTCGGCTGCATTTCTTCCGTATAAAATGGGCGTTGAATTACCTTGGGAGTGCGTCTATCCTCTTGGCTACTATAGGCCAGGTAATTGTGCACCGTGGACGGTACCTGCCCCAGCAATGAGTCTTCGGGGCGCTGCGTTAGAGGCGGCTGCTTTAACTGGAGCCTATTTCATCCTGCCCTTCCCCGGCCCGGGGTTCTAGTACGAGCTGTGCACTTAGTTTTTTGTTACCGTGGCTATGTATGCATAGCGACTGTGGATTGACTGGAATTCAACCGTACAGCCCTTTTGTTCCTTCATGGCGGATATGGCCTGGTGAAGTTCGGGGCGGTAGTGAACGTGAAAGAACGACAGCCACTTTTTTAGGCCGCGGGCAAAAAACACGGGTAAGTCGCCCTGATCCCAGAAATCTACAATCAGAAGTTTGCCACCTGGTTTTAGATTTTTAAAAGCGGCCTCGAGCGCTCCTGGCCACGTCGGCACCATAGAGAGGCAATAGGAAAAGAAAATAGTGTCAAATGGTTCTTCACGGCCAAACATTTTCACTCCATCAAGCTCTTCTGCCAGGCCTTGTCGAAGCATGATGGGAGGATTGCCGTTCCGCGGCAGTGCCGCAGAAGCAATGCTGTGGGTAGCAGTTTCAAGCATCTCGTGAGAGGCGTCGAGCCCATACAGTGCACCCGTGGATGGTCTTTTACCAAGCTTTATTAAATTGCGAGCGGGCTCTTCTGCCAGGCCTTGTCGAAGCATGATGGGAGGATTGCCGTTCCGCGGCAGTGCCGCAGAAGCAATGCTGTGGGTAGCAGTTTCAAGCATTTCGTGAGAGGCGTCGAGCCCATACAGTGCACCCGTGGACGGTCTTTTGCCAAGCTTGATTAAATTTCGAGCGGTACCACAGCCAACTTCGAGTGTTGCGTTGTTTGGCCCAGTTACGACCTTTTCAAGCAGTTGGTCTCTGCCAAGAAGATAGTACCGTCGTGTTAGGTCGTATATGTGCCGTGTGAAATGGTACATGCTGTCCATTGCAACAGCTTGGTCATGTCCTTCGGACAACTTGTTATTGGATGAAGAAATCGCTGGTTGGTGCTCTGGATCAGGTTCCGAAATATCAGTCATTACATTTCCGTAGCAGCAACCTTGTTGTAAATATGGAACATACCGTATATCGCTGAACGGTCCTGTTCATGGAGTCGGCGTGACTCTTCTGGGTTGCTGTGAAATTGAGCAGCTGTCTCCGGTGAGAAGGCCTCGTCGACTGGTGATTTTTCACCAGCAGTTCGAAAGATGACACGCGTGTCACTTGCACCGACCTTTGCAATGAGGCTCCACAATTCATCGATCACTTCTGGCGGCATCCAGTCTTGACTATCGAGTAGGATAAAACCGTTGAGTGAATTCGGCTTGGCGTGTTTCAGGTAGTCTCCAAGCGATGCAACGTGTGTTTCAACTCGGTCCACCATTTCACGGAGCGTCTGGTAATTTTCTTCTTTGAGATAGTCCGGCAGCGCTTTTCGATGTTCGTGGTCATACCGCCTTCCAAATGCTTGCCATGTGAAATAATTATCTTCCAATGAAAATCCACAGGCGAGGCGACGAATACGTTGCTTGTAAGTATCAAAAAGTTTCTGTCCACTGCCTCCGGATTCCTCGAGCATTGCGGCGTGCTGGCTTGGTGGAATGCCGAGGCTGTAAACAGCTACAGGTTGCCTGCCCATCCATCGCACAAGCCGATTGTTGAATAGTGGCCCAAAGTACTCGTCAAAAATCTGTTCCTGCTCAGCGATTGAATGAGCACCGAGAAGTTTTGCCGGATCTCTGCCCATACGGCGAGCAAGACCGTGAGTGACCCGAAAAAATTGTCCAAGTTTGGCTTGGTTGTACAGTCCACGTTTAAAGTAACTGATTCGTTTTGGGCCGATAGTCTTTCCTGGCCAGTCACTCGATTCCCAGAAGGCACGTGTTTCAGGATCGAGATGTTCACGTATGAATTTCTGGTAGACAGCAATGTTGTCTTTGTGTTGACCATAGCCAAAGAAATTATAAAAAGTTTCGTAGTCGGGGAGATATTTAACAGCTGCAAGTTTGAGCCGCGTGAGGCACATGTGGTTTGCGTTAAGATCGACTGCAACAATCTTTTTTGGTTTATGAATGAGGTAATTTAGTACGTTGCAACCACCACTAGAAATTGTCAAAAGGCTCGACTCTGGACCAATGTGCAAAGCTTCAGCGTCAACTCGTGGATCTTCCCAAATCTGATTATAAACAAACCCCCGAAACCATAGGGTGAACATGCGCTCGAGAAGGCCTCTCTTGCTTGCCAGTCGATGGTGGTGAACGGCCTTTTTTAAATTAGCACCTGTCTTGGGGCTATCAGTAAGGGTCGTCATCAGCGGGAATTTCCTGCAAGAATAGGCAACATCGTCTCTCTGGCCGCAACATGAAGCCATACAACTGGACCATTAGTGTAGCGGAGGAATGCTAGCTTCGTCGATGGATGGCCACAAAAAGCCAAAACAGTGCCTAAAATAACCCAAGGATTCGTCACGTAGCTAACGGAGGGCAGCCTTTTCGCGAGTGGCAGCACTGTTCTCTGCAGTCTGTTCGGTGTCTTTGCTTTCGGCCATGAGGCGAGCGTTCAGTTCTTCAAGCTCAGTTCGAAGTTCCAGGACATTGGTTCTCGTTTCGCGGAGATTCTTCGTTAACGTGTCAGTCCTAGACTTCAGTTTAGCGAGAGCATCTTGTGCAAATTGGTTGTCTTCTTTCCATGCGTCGCGATCCTCCGCTAATCCGCTAGCGGTTTGTTTGTTGCGGTCTCGTTCGCGTTCTGTCGCTGCTTTTGCAAGTTCAATTTGACTTGTCATATTTCCAATTTTCGATAGTTCTCGAAGCAAGTCTCTTCTCATACCCTCAAGCCCACCTGAGGTGATCGATCCTCCATCGATTTCAATTTCAGTACCAAGCAATGCTGTCAAAGCATCGAAGGAAAGTTGGCTACTGTTGGGGAGATCTTCGTAGACAGCAAGTCTGGGGTTTTTTGCAGCACGGCTGAAAACCGCCCAGTCTTTCCATGCTGCAAGATCATGTTTGTCCGGTGTCGTTAAGGGAGCTATAGCAAGGGAAAGCAGGTTGCCCTCTCGCTGCCCTACCTCCTCGATGCTGAAAATACCAAGAAACCCCCGCTCATCATCTGTGTTGAGATTAAAGAGAGCTAGTTCAGCACCCGTATTCACTGGTTTCTCAGAATGTTCTGCGGAAACAATGAGGCGCAGTGATCCATTACTTACAGTTTTGTAAAGCCCGAGATCGCGAGCCTCTGGTTCTACTTTCGGTGGTGTGAAAAAGGCACTTGCCCAGTGTCGGTTTCGCCAGGTTTCTAAACGGGTCTGCTCTCTGCGTTTCTGAATAATGGCTGTGTCGAGGCCCTCAATTGTCTCAGTGAGAGCGGTATCAATGCCTGTTTGATCAAGCACTTCAATGCCAAATTCCTTTGCCTTGGGTGGAATTATTTCAGGATCACTGACGACTATAACATCGACATTATTTCGAATTGTTTTTGAATTACTTAATGTGCCACCAAGCCGAAGAATTTTTTGCCGAAGTGCATCTGTGTCCGCATCAGCACTGTTGGCTATAAAGAAAATCTTTTCGGCATAGCTGCCGTACATTGTTGTTTGAATCTGGGTGTTCAGGCCACGAACTTTTTCTCTCCAGGCCCTTTCACGTTCTCCAACTCGGCCGGCAAGAAAAATAAAGCCCGCCGTTGTCACCAGGACAAGCCATGCGAATACAAGTGTTGTGCGGTTTATCCCCTTGTGTCCGAGCACGAGCGCAACGGCTCCGGCTAGTAGAAGGATGATAATCAGGCCAATAAACACGTAATTCATAAAAAGGGCTCCGCCCGGGGAAGCCGCAGTATAGCCAACGCCCGGGGTTTGAGATCGAGAGCAGTTTCTTCAGAAAAGTGACTGTTTTTGGCAACAGAAATCGGATTTCGTGTCGCCAGAAGGCAACACAGGAATTTTGGCCCAGAAGGTATTGAGTCGCTTGAGAGGCAGGATCACCGCATTTTTCGGGGGAATCAACCTGTTTTCTGGAGTTTTCTTTGTTCTTAGTGGTGACGCGGTATGGGGAGTGCATCAATGACATTTCGGCCTTTTCTTTTTGGGGCCATGTGTTGTTTGTCAGACCTCAATCCTTCCGATGCCAACTACGAGAGAGCTTTTTATGTCGCCATCCCCTCAAGTTTCATCAAGCCAAACGAAAACTCGCCGCAGTAGCACCACCCAGACGATTGATGATCCTATTCGCCTGTACCTGCTTCAAATGGGAGGGATTCCCCTTCTGGATCGAGAGGGAGAAGTCGAAAGTGCACGACGAATTGAATTGTGGCGTCGACGGTATCGCAATGAATTGTTGGGGAATGATTATGTACTTCGAGCAGCAGTGAACCTTCTTGAGCGAGTAAAGGCCGGAACTGTTCGCCTCGATCGTACGCTTGAGGTTTCCGTAACGAACACGGATGAAAAACAGCGTCTCCTTAAACGCTTAGGTCCGAATCTGAAAACACTTCGGAGGATTATTTCTGAAAATCAGCGGCTGTTTCGTCAGGCAACGTCAACGACGTACCGTTTATCCGTCCGCCGAAAAACGTGGAAACAATTAGTGCGGCAGCGCGGCAAAGCAATACGACTTGTAGAAGAAATGCGGTTACGGATTCAGAAGCTCAATCCAATGCTTAAGCAATTACGGGGCTTCGCAGATCAAGTGAGTGAAGTTGGTGTGCAGAAGCAGCGGCAGATTCTTGTTGGCTTAGGCGAGACGCGTCAAACACTTAAGCGTCGACTTAGCAGATTAGAGACATATGAAAAAAAATATGATGCTGCAAAAAGACAATTGGCTGCTGGTAATCTGCGGCTTGTTATTTCAATTGCAAAGAGATACCGAAATCGGGGATTGGCGTTCTTGGATCTCATTCAGGAGGGCAATGCAGGACTTATGAGAGCGGTCGACAAGTTTGAGCATGCTCGAGGATTCAAGTTTTCAACATATGCGACTTGGTGGATACGTCAGGCCATAACAAGAGCAATTGCAGATCAAAGTCGTACCATTCGAATGCCTGTTCATATGGTCGATGCAATGGGGAGATTGCGAAACCTCTCGCGGGATTTCCTGCAAGAAAATGGTCGCCAACCGAGCGTTGAGGAGTTGGCTGAATGTTCCGGCATGCCTCTCGAAGATGTTTGTTGTATTGAGAGGATGGCACATCGCCTTGTCTCACTTGACCAGCCGTTAGGCGAGAGCGAGGA
>PKCL01000130.1 GCA_002862165.1 Planctomycetaceae bacterium | reverse complement strand
AACAAACGACCGGTTGCTGCTATTCGAGAACGGATAACCGGCCGCATTTGTGTAGCAGACTGCCCACAAGACCACGACCGGATTTGGCTTCATGGTGTCAGTGTTGGTGAGGTCCAACTCCTTCGAACACTGATCACCGAACTCGAAAAGCAAGCCCACATCAAAAAACAACTCATCGACTGTGTGCTCTCGAGCTCAACGACAACCGGACTTGAAGTTGCAACCAGAGGTCATCAGAAAGATCATGTTTTCCCATGCCCCCTCGACTTCAGTTGGGCGATCAGAGAAGCCCTCGATCGAGTTCGACCTGATTTACTTATTCTTGGGGAACTGGAACTTTGGCCAAACCTCCTACGAATCGCAGACGATTACAAAATTCCTGTTGTTGTCGTGAACGGCCGCATGAGCCAACGAAGTTATCAGGGATACAGGAAGGTACAACGTTTTGCAGCCTCAATGCTACGGCGAGTATCACTTGTATTGTCTCGTTCCTCCGAGGATTCAGAACGCTTTTCGAACCTTGGAGCTCCATCTGTGGAAACCATTGGCTCATTGAAGTTTGATGGCATTGATGGCGACCGCTACGGGGACGAAGTTCGGCACCTTAAAAAAATTATTGGCATTGATGACGATGATTTTGTTTTTGTTGCAGGCAGCACTCAGCAACCAGAAGAAATGCTAGCGGTCGAGACATTCCTAAAACAACAAAAAATACATCCACGTCTTAAACTGATCCTCGTGCCTCGACACGTTGAAAGGAGCCAGCGACTTGCAGATTCATTAGCGAAACGATTACGACAAACGGATGCTCGCAACATACCAATGTATTACCGCAGTGCTCTCAACAATCAATCAAGCCCGCCGTCTGATGAATCATTTATACTGCTCGTAGACGTTACCGGAGAACTCGCAGCCCTGTGGGGGCTCGCAACAGTGGCTTTTGTTGGCGGCAGTCTTGATGGAATTCGTGGAGGTCAAAACATGCTTGAGCCGGCTGCGTATGGAGCCGCCATTTGCTTCGGACCATTCACCAGAAACTTTCACACTGAAGTTACAGCACTTCTCGAAGCAGATGCTGCTGTCGTCATTCATAGCGGCGAGGAACTTACAGAATTTGTTGCTCAATGTCTCGCAGATTTAGCATTCTCCAGAACGCTTGGAGCAAACGCGAGGGACGTTATTGATACCAACCAGGGGAGAACCATGCTGACTGCAAAACGGATTTTAGAGTTCCTCCCGGTGATTTCATCCTGACGGTTGTCTGTTTGGCCAAAATTCCCGATACTGTCATAAGGATTGAATAGAACTGGGCAAAAATTGTTTTTCTTACCTTAACTGCATGAGGCATCAAACGTGGCTAGCGGCAAGTATCTGTTTACAAGCGAATCAGTCAGCATGGGACATCCGGATAAGCTTTCGGATCAAATTTCGGACGGTGTTCTCGATGCTTTCCTAGCCCAAGACCCGAACAGCCGTGTTGCTTGCGAAACACTCGTCACAACAGGCCTGGCCGTTATCGCGGGAGAAATAACTTCTCGAGGAACAATCGACTACCAACAAGTTGTTCGTGATGTCATTCGGGAAGTCGGTTATACGGATGATGAAATGGGCATCTCTGCGGATACTTGCTCAGTGCTAGTTGCCGTTGGCAAGCAGAGCGGTGACATTGCCATGGGTGTGAATGAAGATTCTGACAAAGGCAAAGACATTGGAGCCGGCGATCAAGGACTCATGTTTGGCTACGCCTGCAATGACACGCCTGAACTGATGCCACTACCAATTGCTTTGTCGCATCGCATCTTAAATCGTCTTTCTGAGGCACGACTTGGCGGAGACGTAGATTGGCTTCGCCCAGACTCAAAGAGCCAGGTGACTGTCGAATATGATGGCGACAAACCTATTCGGATTGATACGGTGGTCGTCTCGACACAACATGCTCCACACGTGTCAAATGAAGAAATTCAGTCGTACATCATTGAAAAAATTATTAAACCAGAGTTGCCGAATGATCTCGACATCAGTGATATTAAATACCACATAAATCCAACTGGTCGATTTGTTGTTGGTGGCCCTCATGGTGATGCCGGCTTAACTGGTCGTAAAATTATTGTTGATACTTACGGTGGATGGGGTCGCCATGGTGGCGGTGCCTTCTCTGGAAAAGACCCCACAAAGGTTGATCGCAGTGCTGCGTATATGGCTCGTTATGTTGCTAAGAACATAGTGGCAGCCGGACTAGCCGATCGCTGCGAATTGCAACTTGCCTATGCAATCGGTGTCACCGAACCGGTCAGTGTGCATATTGATACTGCTGGCACTGGAAAAATTGATGATGAACGACTCTGTTCACTCATTCGAGAACACTTCCCTCTAACCCCTCGTGGCATTATTGAGCACCTCGACCTTCGGAGACCTATATTCCGTCGGACCGCTGCTGGGGGACATTTCGGACGAGATGAATTCCCTTGGGAAAAAACCGACAAGGCAACTGCCTTAGCGGAAGCTGCATCAGCAGCAACTGCTGCAAGCTGACCTATCAGCCGGTGCAGAACATTCAACATGATCGTAGAGGTGATAACGTTGAAACTGCTATTCTATATAGTGGTTAAAGCCAACATCCCATTAGACGCAATGACTCAAGGTCGTCTAATAATTCAATGATCTTACGGATTGTTCCTTAACTATAAAGTGTTCATGCTTCCTGTCTTCCACAACGTACAATCAGAAAGATTTACCGGGACGGGGAGTAATATTCCTGGCTTCCAGCTATTCCCGATCAATGTGGTGAGCTACCTGGCTGCAGGCACAACGTTCTTTATTGCAATGATTATCCTCTCTCGTCGAATCGTCGGCGGCTTGGCTTTTCACCCACCGATCTTTACCCTGCTCCTTGTCGCAATAATCGGCGGCGGCTTGATTGCCACCGCAAACCAGCCATGGCTTCGTTGGAATACTACTCTCCATCGACTGGCAACACTGACGCGTTGTAATGTTTTCGCAACTGTCTTTTTCCTCGGAATATGGCCTCCGATTCTTACCGTCGCCAATCTTGTAACGGCTGTTCTCCTTGGAGCTATTGTGACTATGCCATCTCGGCATACCAAGCATCAAAAGCCAGGGAACATTTCACCGAATTCGTACTGGCCATTCATCGAAGACTTACGGAAAATCATCTACGAATATACCTCGAACCTGCTGCAACCTCACGACACGTATCCAAAAACACTCCATGATGATCAACGCCGTACTCCATTATGGCGAAGGGTATTTTTACAGAAAAACTCTGACAATCCACAACAGGCAGCGCCACTTGAAAAACTACTGAATGCCCAACGAATTCGCCCAATCAACACGCAAACATATCCTGACGATGCGGGGATACTATTACAGTGGCAAGAACGCTACGAAATGCCAGACGGCACAGAACATCTTCGTGGCCAAATGATTGTGAATCTCTCCGCAGGAACCCGCTTAGCAACAGGGCACATCGGGTTCTGCCCATCATTTTCATCCATGCCCACAGTTGACGTGACCACTGAATATGATGCTCTAGAAGTTTCAGTAACAGCAGCAGAGACACTGCCCTGGGGTGTTCGTATTGAATGCCGTGTCGAAGAAGCAATCGACGAACGAACATCAGTTCCCGTTACTATCACTGTAAAAAACTCTCCTGAATCACCCAACCCATAGTCACACCACAATCAAGGTATCGATTAAGCATGGCGCGATGGCCTGAGCATATATGGACTACACTTTTCACGTATGGTCTCATATTTATTTTTTTTCCCCTACTCTGCTTCTTACTATTTAAGTGGGTTCGTGGATTTTAACGTCACATTCCCTCTACCTGAATGACCTGGAAATCATGTCGTTATCGCCTGCTATGCTTAATCTCTTAAAAAAGCACGGGGAAGAGCATCTGCTTGCCCACTGGGGAACTCTCTCTGAGAAAGAGCGATCTTCCTTCGAATCTCAATTGATGCAAATTGATTGGAGTGAGGTTACTGCATGCAAGAATCTTGTTGCAAAACAAAGGGACAACAAGCACACCATAGACAGACTACATTTCGACAGTGCCTTTACACCGACTTGCCACAAACTTGGTGCGGAGAACACGAGCTCATTAAAAGCCTTAAAACGCGGGCAAGAGGCCTTAGCTGCCGGGCATGTTGGAGCAATCTTAATGGCTGGAGGGCAAGGCACTCGCTTGGGTTTCGAGGGTCCAAAAGGTACTTTTCCGATCACAACAGTTTCAAAAGGAACTCTATTTGATGTCCTCTTCGGACAGCTACGTGCGGTCAAAAAACGATTCGGACACAATGTCCCACTCGCTATCATGACTAGTAGTGCCACCGACAACCAGACCCGTGAATTTCTCAAAGCGGCTAACTTTTGTGGCCTCAATTCTGATTTTCTATTTTTTTTCTGCCAAGGCAATCTTCCAGCGGTTGATGCAACTACTCACAAACTTTTCCTTGATAGCTGTGATCATATTGCCGTCGCACCAGATGGCCATGGTGGGATGTCACAAGCACTCGCTGAAAGTGGTGGCCTTGAGTGGTTTCAACAGCATGGTTGCCGTACTCTTGTAAGTTTCCAAGTAGACAATCCTTTGGCGAAACCGGTTGATCCAGAATTCATCGGCCAGCACATACTCTCCAGGTCTTCACTATCAACGCAAGTTGTCCCCAAACTCGATCCCGACGAACGAGTTGGTGTCGTTGCTGAGTTAAACGGTGTCACCCAAATTATTGAATACAGCGATCTCCCCCCGAATATTGCAGCTGACCGCCTCCCGAACGGGCGATTGAAGCTCTTTGCTGGGAGTATTGCGATCCATGCATTTGATATGCGATTTCTTCAAGACATTGCTTCTTCAAGCCAGACTCTTCCACTACATATCGCTCACAAAAAAGTTCCATTCTTGAATGAATCAGGGTGCCTCATCCAGCCAAACAAACCAAATGCTTTCAAATTCGAACGTTTCATATTCGATCTAATGCCTTTGGCCGAAAAGGTGACTGTTGTTGAGATTGATCCAAAAGAAGGCTTTGCACCACTCAAAAATCCTTCAGGCGCTCGCACCGACTCACCGGAAACCGTACATAAATCGCTCAACGCGTACGCAATCCGACACTTGAAAAGCGTTGGTATTGAAGTCGCACCGGGAATCAATGTGGAACTTGATGCAGCATCAATTTTTGATGATGACGATCTTCAGATTATTGCACAGTCTGGTGTTTTTCCGAAAAATCACATTGACGAATCGGTTGTCGTTCGGTCACCCTAAACGTTCTAAAAACTCTTATGTCCTCCGGAGAATATCTCGTTCATGCTTCACGCAATCGTTATGGCAGGTGGCTCGGGAACCCGTTTCTGGCCATCGAGCCGTGCAAAACTTCCAAAACAACTACTGCCACTTGCAGGTAAGGGAACTCTCATACAAGACACCGTAGAGAGGCTTCATGGACTCATTCCTCTTGAGCGGACTCTCATTGTAACCAACACACGGCTCACAGAAGCTATCCAGAGACAATTGTCAAACCTTCCAGCAAACGCAATTGTTGGTGAACCTTGCAAGCGAGATACAGCCCCATGCATAGGCCTCGCAGCTCTACTTGTTCTACAAAAAGATCCTGATGCCACAATGGCCGTTATGCCAAGTGATCATGTAATTGACCCAACTGAGTCTTTTCAGAATGCGCTAAAACAGGCAAGTAGCCTTGTCAATGAATTTCCTGATCGACTCGTTACATTCGGAATTCGTCCAACGAGTCCGTCGTCGAACTATGGGTACATTCAACAGGGAGAAGATCTGCCACACACACACAATGAATCGCCGGTGCATCGTGTTGCTCAATTCAGAGAAAAACCGCCGGTCGACGTCGCAAAAGAGTACCTGTCTGCAGGCAACTTCCTCTGGAATGCAGGTATTTTTGTTTGGCGGGCAAAGACAATTATTAAGGCCCTCGCTGAGCATCAACCTGATTGTTTAAAACACCTGCAACGTATTGCGGACAACTGGAACACCCCTGACCGAAATACAATTTTCTCAGAGGAATTCGCTGCAATCAAAGGTGTTTCAATTGACTATGCAGTACTAGAACATGCCTCAGACGTTGCGGTTATTGAAGCTCCGTTTACGTGGGATGATCTAGGAAGCTGGTCTGCTGTTGCCCGACAACGAGGGCAGGACGAACATGGAAATACTGTGGTCGGTCGCCACCTTAGCATTGATTCAAAAGACCTGCTTGTCCACACATGTGACAACCATCTTGTTGTCACTCTGGGTTTGGAGAATATTCTTTTAGTACATACCGATGATGCCACCTTGGTTGCTGAAAGGTCGCACGAAGACCACATCCGTAAAGTAGTCGCTGAGCTAGAAAGTAAACAATGGCACGAATATCTGTGAGATACGCCGCTTCGTTCAAAATATCATTGGCGGTGTGCTCCTGTGCTGTTATTTTCTGCTCATTTTTCGTTACAGCCTCAAGAACTGAAGGCAAAGAATCAAACCTGCCGCATGAAAATGAAAAGCACTGGGTTAGTGCTGTCTTTGATCACTTCACGTCTGCCACTGATGCATTACAGTGGTCTGACATAAGAGTTTTAAGCAACTGGCGCATTCAGCAGCACGCTCAGTCAGAGTCTTATCGTATTCTCAATATGAATGATAAGGTTGTTGTAGAGGGAACTCTCGATGTGTGCTCCCGCAATTTTTCAAACCTCATTCAAAATGGTGATATCGACTCTTTAAGGAACGATGCGGTCATCCTGATTCATGGCCTCGGAGAAAGCCGAAGTGCCATGAATCCCCTTGTCGCATTTCTCGACAAAAATATGTCAGCCAGTATCATGACGTTTGGTTATGCAAGCCCTCAGGCAACTCTCGCCTCACACGCCCGCGCATTAGAGAAAGTGCTTGCCAGCTTACCGCCAACTACAAC
>PKCL01000480.1 GCA_002862165.1 Planctomycetaceae bacterium | reverse complement strand
CAAGCTGATGGCCTTTTGCGTCACCGCTCATATTTTTCACGAGGCCCATCAGTGTACCCTTTGTACCAAGAACAACGTCGGTGACCTCTGCTTTAGTTTCTGCTGCATTGACAATCGGTGTTTCTGCAAAAGTTGCAGTTGTTGTCGCGAGCATTGATGCGGTGCAGGCGATTGCACCAACGCGACGCATCCATTTGGTCATCAACATGAAAGGCTCCAGGTCACTTTTGAGAGTTTGTGTTCGAAAATTATTAGGGAAATTTTCCCTAGATAGTTCTTTCTCGGCGATTAATACGTCAAAACTCTAGTGAAACGCAAGCCAGAAACAATTTTGTTTATTCGGCTTGGACATGACGCAAAGATGGGGCAATGTATGCCGATTAGGTAATAATAAAGACAGCCGGCAGCCTCAACGACCAAACCATCCGAATCCAAAGCCCTTCTTCCGTTGTTTGGACTTCTTTTTTCCTCGCTTTTGAGTTGAACACCTTGCGATTTTGCCTACCAATCCCCCTTTGACGTCATCGCCCTCAAAGACACGGGCCGGGTTTTCACAACAGACCAAATCGGCAAGTTTCTCACCAGCCATGTCACAGATGGTGTCATAGGCTTCTCGCATGCCAAATGGCCTATGTTTTGTGTCATGGGCGTCACTTGCAATAAAATGGATAAGCCCCTCATCAACAGCAAGTTCTGCGATCTCTTGGCAGGATGAACCGAAAGCACCAGTAAGACTTGCCGCTGTTATTTGCAGAAGGCCACCCGCATCGACAACATCCCACATCACATCAGGATCTTTAATGATGCCTCGGTTACGTTCCGGATGAGAGAGGACGCCTACAAGTCCCTGTTTTCTCAGTGATTTTAGCAACTGGTCAATGGGATAGTACGTATCATGCGGCAGTTCAAGGAGGACGTGTTTGCCTCGATCTGCAAGCGTAAGTACTTTACCTTGTTTGAGAAATTTGGGTAGTTCTGGGTCGATACGGACGTCAGCTCCCGGTCGAATAACAACAACTATTTCTTCTGCATTGATGGCAGCCTGAAGGTCACCAGCCCCGTTCCGAATGGCCTCCGCTGAGACGTGACTATTTGTGCCCAATTGATGTGGTGTGGCAATCAATGATGTCGTACCGTCGCCCACGGCTGTTTTCGCCATAACGATCGATTCAGCAACGTTTGCTGATCCGTCATCAATATTTGGGATCACGTGGCAGTGGATATCGAAAAAATCATTCATGTCAAAATCTATTCTTGTAACTGGTTGTGCTGGGTTTATTGGCTTTCATACGGCAAAGCGTTTGCTTGATAATGGTGTTTCAGTTGTTGGGCTCGACAACATAAACCCGTATTACTCGCAACAGCTAAAGCAGGATCGACTCACGATCTTAAGTGAAAACAAAAACTTTGTATTTCACAAGATCGATCTTACAGAGAGACAATCTGTTGATGATCTCTGTAGAAAAGTTCAGCCAGACTGTGTGATTCACCTTGCGGCACAGGCTGGTGTTCGGTGGTCAATTGAAAATCCATGGGCATACCTTGATTCGAACCTGACAGGGTTTCTCTCTATTCTAGAGGCGTGTCGGCATAATAAGGTTGGCCATTTGATTTATGCTTCATCCAGTAGCGTGTATGGATCAAATAAAAAGCTTCCGTTTTCTGTTGAAGACTCGGTTGATCATCCAATCAGTCTTTATGCAGCGACAAAAAAAGCGAATGAACTGATGGCACATACATATAGCCATCTTTACGATCTTCCAACGACAGGTTTACGTTTTTTTACCGTCTATGGACCATGGGGTCGTCCTGATATGGCTATGTGGAAGTTCGCAAAAGCAATTTTGGCAGATGAGCCGATTGACCTTTATAACCAAGGTGTAATGTGCCGCGATTTCACCTATGTAGACGATGTAGTTGAATCAGTTGTACGGCTCACAAAGCATCCGTCGGCACCAGATAAGAATTGGAATAGCCATTCTCCTGATTCTGGCACAAGCAGTGCACCTTGGCGGGTCTACAACATAGGGAATCACTCGCCAACGGAACTTCTGTACGTTGTTTCATTGCTTGAAAAGCATCTTGGTAAAGATGCAAAACGAAATCTATTACCAATGCAACCAGGTGATGTGTCAGCAACTTACGCGGATGTAGAAGCACTCACCGAAGCCGTTGATTTTAAGCCATCGACATCGATTGAGGACGGTATTGCAAGCTTTGTGGAATGGTATTTGGAATATCATCAAGAACAGACTGACTCGGTGAGTCTAAAGAAAACTGCCTAGGGTTATCGAATGAACGTTCATGCTCGAATAAAAGCACCGGTTGCAGAAACTTCACTTGTCACAGAGCGGGATCGTAGAGGCTGTGGCCTTCGCCTTGTTGATGAACGTGATAACACGGCAGAGCAATCATTCTACGACGTTGCTGTTATTGGGCTTGGATATGTAGGGCTTCCATTGTGTCTTGCATTCTCAAAAGCAAAGTCACGTGTTCTTGGCCTCGACGTCGATGAAGCCAAAGTTTCAAAACTCCAAGCAGGCGTTTCCTACATAAAGCATATTGCGAATGAGGATGTTCAGAAGGCACGAGAGCAAGAATTGCTCACTGCATCAGCGGACTTTTCACAAGCTTCCAAATCTGATGCTATTTTAATCTGTGTCCCAACTCCACTAACAGTCAATCGGACTCCCGATCTTTCGTATGTTGAATCCACAGCTAGAGCACTTGCTCCTCATATCTGTTCGGGGCAACTCATTGTTCTTGAGTCAACAACGTATCCAGGTACCACAGATGAGGTTCTTAAGCCAATTCTCGAGGAAGGCAGTGGGCTTGTTGCTGGAAAAGATTTCTTTTTGGCGTATTCTCCCGAGCGTGAAGATCCAGGAAATCCGAAGAGCAATTTCTCTGATTGTCCAAAGGTGGTCGGTGGTTTTTCAGAGACGTGTCTAAATAGGGCTACTAATCTCTATCAGACAATCGTCAAGACCGTCGTGCCGGTATCGAATTGTCGGGTTGCCGAAGCGACTAAGTTGATGGAAAACATATTTCGCTCCGTGAATATTGCACTTGTTAACGAGTTGAAGGTGATTTACGCCCATATGGGAATTGACGTGTGGGAGGTCATTCAAGCCGCAGCCACGAAGCCGTATGGTTATATGCCTTTTTTCCCAGGTCCTGGTTTAGGTGGGCACTGCATTCCAATTGACCCGTTTTATCTCACATGGAAAGCACTTGAATACGGACATCACACAAGGTTGATAGAGCTGGCAGGCGAAATCAATACTTCCATGCCCGACTACGTCATATCTCGAATAATTGATGCACTCAATGATGCATCAAAACCTGTTCGAGGCTCACGTGTTCTAGTGCTCGGTGTCGCTTATAAAGCAAACGTTGACGATGATCGAGAGAGTCCAAGTTATAACATTATCGAGTCACTAGAAAAACGGGGTGCATCGGTCTCTTACAACGATCCACATGTTCCGATTATTCGAAAAGGGAGAAGTAACAGCGCTGTTTCAGGTAAAGCAAGTGTTCCTATCACAACGGATTACGATGTCCTCGTTTTATGTACAAACCACGAATCATACGGATCCGTTGACTTCAAGAAAATGGATGTACCCCTTGTTGATTGTCGTAACGCTTGCCAGCAGCGGCCCGACAATTATTACGCTGCCTGATTGACGTACTTAATAGTAAGAATATTAAAAATTACGGTGAGGATCATATGATTGAATTGAGTGAGAAACGCATTGCTGTAACTGGCGGCGCTGGGTTTCTTGGAACCGCTGTTGTGAAATCTCTTCTATGTAGGGGTGTCCCACGTCATCAAATATATATACCTCGGAGTAGCGAATATAATCTTGTTAACGAACAAGATGTGATTCGTATGTATAGTGATTACAATCCACAAATAGTAATCCACCTTGCCGCTGAAGTTGGTGGAATTGGTGCAAATATGGCTCAGCCAGGCCGCTTTTTTTATTCGAACATGGCAATGGGCATGCACCTAGTTGAACATGCACGATTATGTGGTCTAGAAAAATTTATTCATACGGGCACCGTTTGTGCGTACCCAAAATACTGTTCCATTCCCTTTCAAGAAGAGGATATTTGGAATGGTTACCCAGAGGAAACAAATGCTCCATACGGTGTAGCAAAAAAAGCACTATTTGTGATGCTTGATGGCTATCACCGCCAATATGGGCTAAAGAGTTCGGTGGTTGTACCGGTAAATCTTTATGGCCCTGGTGACAATTTTAATCCAGCGTCCAGCCATGTGATTCCTGCGTTAATTAAGAAATGCTTGGATGCGAAAAGGGAAGGAAGAAAAGAAATTTCCTGTTGGGGAACTGGCTCTGCAACGAGGCAGTTTCTTTTTGTTGAGGATGCAGCGGAAGCAATAGTACGTGCAGCCGAAATGATTGACACACCTGAACCAATTAACTTAGGCGGTGGCCAAGAAATTTCGATAAGAAACCTCGTGCAACTTATCGCCCAAGTCTGTGATTTTGATGGGGACGTGTTATGGGATACTTCAAAACCAGATGGTCAGCCAAGGCGATCGATTGATATCACAAGAGCAAAAGATAGTCTAGCTTGGCAGCCAGAAGTATCTTTTTCAGAAGGAATGCAAAGAACTGTTGAGTGGTACTGCAGAACTCAATCGACCGATCTATTTCATTCTGTAGATTCTTACTCCGATCGCTTAGTGGCGTAAGTCAAGCTGGATTTCCCACTAGTATAGTTTCACATCAGGAATTGGATTCGTATGAGTTTCACCACTGCCTTACTCCTAATCGTTCCATCATTTTTCTTGAGTTTTTTATTAACTATCGTTGCGAAATTCCTTGCTCCCCATTTAGGCTTTATTGATTCACCAACTTGCGAGCGTAAAAAACATTCACACCCGATGCCAGTGCTGGGTGGAGCAGCAATGATGATGGCATTTTGCATTGGTGTTTTGTGCAGCTGCCTGATCAGCCCATTTATACAGGAGACGCTGTTCGCTAACGGTGCATTCGTCCTTACAGTTTTAGGGGTAGCCGGTCTTTTTTGCGTGCTTGGTACTGTTGATGATCGATATGGGATGCGTCCGTTAGTAAAATTATTTGGTCAGTTGTTGTGCGCTGTTCCATTTGTTGTCTATCAGACACAGATATCAGAAATACAGTTTATTGACTTGATTTTCTCAACCCAATGGCTTGGGGCAATTTTTGGGATTTGCTGGATCATCTTATGTGTGAACGCATTCAATCTCATAGATGGCGTTGACGGCCTGGCTGGTACGCTTGCAACGGTAACAATTATTGCAGTTTCAGTATTGGCGTTTGGACAATTGAATATGCCAGTAGCCTTACTTTCAATAATTGCAGCGGGATCTGTTCTTGGTTTTTTGGTTCATAACATTCCGCCAGCAAAAATTTTCATGGGCGATGGCGGCAGTATGATGCTTGGGTTTCTCGTCGCAGTGCTATCTATGACAGCCGCAACAACAGCAGAAGGCACTTTTTACGCTACAGTTCCGATTGCACTTCTCGGCGTCCCCTTAATCGATACGGGGTTAGCATTTTTAAGGCGAATGCTTCGAGGAAAGAGCTGGCGAACAGCAGACAGAGAACATGTTCACCATCGTTTACTGGATCGTGGTTTTACTCATGGCGAGGTGGTGGTTGCATTAGGTAGTGTTAATTTATTATTTGCTGCTGCTGCCCTATTTGCTTTTGGTAAAGGTTCCGACGTCGCAGTACTCTTTTTTGCAACCTTGACTTTTGCTGTGCTCGTAAGCACACGAATTATAGGAGAGCTAGAACTGTCCTTGATTCGAAAGTTTTTGAAAAACTCTAAGACGGTCAGTAAAGCAGAGGCTCGGCCATCCGGTGCTGGTAATCAAGTTACAGTTGATAAGGCTCAGACAGAAATTTTTTCAGAGTTTGCACCAGAACAACTAGCAGAATGTGGGATTGATCAAAGTGCAGTCTTTTTTATTCCGTCACAGGATAAAAATCCTTTTACCGCCAGTGTGCCGATCATAATTACACATAGTAAAAAAGACATTCAAGGAGTCAATGTACCTAAGCTCAAGCAGCTAATTGTTGACAACCAACAACAGATATTAATTGCGTGCAAAATTTTTCCGGTAGTTTCTGACAGGGTTGTAGTTGCTGAACCCATAAAAAAAGCTGCATAGCAAGAACGGTATCTACGTAATCGCATAAAATGTTATTTTTAAGCACAGCATTTTGAATCTATGCCACAGTTAAAAAATACAAAATACCGTGCTGAAATAGATGGCCTGCGAGCCGTGGCAGTTGTTCTTGTTGTACTTTTCCACCTAGGCTTGGGGTTTTCTGGTGGATATGTCGGCGTCGACGTTTTTTTTGTCATTTCTGGATACCTCATCACACGAATTATTTTAGAGCAGCAGTGCAACGGCACTTGGAGCTTTTATCGTTTTTGGTATCGAAGATTTATGCGACTTGCGCCGGCGCTGGCAGGTATGGTACTGGCAGTTCTTGTCGGTGGATATTTTTTACTCCTACCCAGTGACTATAAAAATGTTGCAGAGGCGGCAATTGCTCAGTTTTTTATGGTCGCAAATATTTACGTTTGGCAAACGACAGGCTATTTCGATGGTCCATCAGGAGTAAGGCCGTTGTTGCACGGTTGGTCGCTTGCCATTGAAGAACAGTTTTATTTGGTCTATCCAATTTTCGTGGTACTCCTTGCTCGAATAGGCCATCGAATACTAGTAGGCGGTATGTTACTTGTAGCGGTCATGTCCTTCTTAATGAGCGAATACGGAGCGCAGCATCATCCGGTTGTGACATTTTTACTTCTGCCGACTCGGGCATGGGAACTACTTCTCGGTGGACTCTTAGTCAAATGCTCGAAACCATCGGATAAATTGACCAGAATTTTTCCAGTGCTTGGCTATGGTGGGATAGCCGCTGTTATTCTTTCCGGCATATTTTTCTCTGACGAAACTCGGTTTCCTGGTTTCTCGGCTTTGGTGCC